>NZ_RZSW01000079.1:0-16463 GCF_003997375.1 Mesorhizobium sp. M5C.F.Ca.IN.020.29.1.1
GCTTGAAGCCTGTCTCTTTTGGCGGCGTGGACGCACTGGCGCGGATCGTCGCGAGTGGATCTACCGTCTATCGCCTCGCCGTGTACAGGCTGCCCATCCTTTCGCTGCCTGTCGGCAGCGACATGTCGTCATCCAGCAGCCGGGTGATCCGGGCAAAACCCGTAAAAGCCTTTCTTGCTTCCTCGGCAGACATCTGGCCCGCCAGAGCCGCAGCGCAGCAGTTCAGCGCGCATTGATACACCGGGCCGCGCCGCCCTTTCGGCCAGTGGCGCAAAAACGTCATCGCTTCTCTGACACTGCCGATTTCTTCGACAGGTTTTCCCTGCCCGCGCGAAATTCGCACCGGCGTAAAGAATTGCAGGCGATTCATCTTTTCCTCCCCGTCGATCGCGATGCGTTCGATCGAACCTAATTAAATTCACGGCCAGCCAATTGGTTCCCGGCAAAAACCGCCCACGGCCTTGCAAATTGGCAACGGGTCGGCTGAGTGAATCGCCAATCATCGCGACTTCTTGCCGTTGCGGGAACGTTCGGGGGGATGGTGCATTTCGACTTCAGCGATGATGTTTGAGGGAAAAGCCAGCCTATGAGAATAGCCCATGTGGCGCCGCTCCATGAATCCGTACCGCCTCGGCTCTATGGAGGTACGGAGCGCATTGTCTCCTATCTGACCGAAGGATTGGTCGAGCTTGGCCATGACGTAACCTTGTTCGCCAGTGGCGATACAAAAACGTCGGCAAAATTGGTGCCGTGTCGAGAGCGTGCGCTGCGTCTTGATCCACGCCCGCTGAAATCCGAGACAGCCGCGCACCTTTCGATGCTTTCCGAGGTGAGGAATCGAGCTCATGATTTTGATATCATTCATTTTCACCTCAGCCATTTCCTGCATTTTTCCTTCTTCGAGCATATGCCCGAGCGGACGGTGACGACGCCGCATGGCAGGCTCGACTATGTCGATCTGGCCCCGGCCTATGAGCGTTTTCCGCGCTTTCCGATGATCTCCGTATCCCGTAGCCAAAGCACGGGGCTCACCAACGCCAACTGGCTGACGACGATCCACCACGGGCTGCCGACCGAACTCTACAAACCGGTTTTCGAGAAGAGCCCAGGGGAGCCCTACCTCGCCTTCCTTGGCCGCATGTCGCGCGATAAACGTCCGGATCGTGCCATCGAGATCGCCCTGCGCTCCGGGCTGAAACTGAAGCTTGCGGCAAAGATCGGCGACGACGACCGCGCCTATTTCCGGGAGATGGTCGAGCCGCTGGTCGACGGTGACCGTGTCGACTATGTCGGCGAGATCGAGGAGGATAAGAAGGCGGAATTCCTCGGCAAGGCGGCCGGCCTCGTATTCCCGATCGACTGGCCAGAGCCGTTCGGTCTTGCCGTCATAGAGGCGATGGCCTGCGGCACGCCGGTGATCGCCTGGAGCTCCGGCGCAATGCCGGAAATCGTCGATCAAGGCGTGACCGGTTTTATCGTGGATTCCATGGAGGGCGCGGTCGCCTCGATGCCGGGCATGCTGCGGCTCGACAGGCGGAAGGTGCGAGCTGTCTTCGAAAGGCGGTTTTCCGCCGAAAGAATGACCCGCGACTACGTTTCCGCCTATGCGCGCCTGATCGGCGCCTCGGCCGAAGCACGAGCGTCGTGAGCGGCATTACCTCCGGGGGGTGAAACGAAAGAGATATGTAGCGAATGGCCCAACTCGACGAGCGCAAGCTTGATCCCGCGGTAGCACTTGCGTCCCTCGACGCCACCGCACCTCGAGAGCCGCATCGGCTGTTCGCCCTCAAGCAAGGCGATTGCTTTGCCGTGGCCGACGCCTACGGCGATATTCGCGGCGCCGGCGATGGTTTCTTCCGTGACGACACGCGAGTGCTTTCCGAATTCCGGCTGACCGTCGGCGGCCGGCAGACATCGCTGCTCGGTGCGTCGCTCAGCCAGGACAATGTGCTCTTCACCTCCAACCTGACCAATCTGCCGATGCAGAGCGCCCGCGGCCGGGACATTCCGCAGGGCGCGATCCATATCGAACGCGTCAGGCTGCTTTGGCAGGACCGGTTGTTTGAACGCATCACCCTTTCCAACTACAGCCAGGACCACTCCACCATCCGCGTTTCGCTGCATTTTGCCGCCGATTTCCGCGACATGTTCGAAGTGCGCGGCTCGACACGGCTGAAGCGCGGCATGGCCCAAGCTGCCGAGACGGATGCGAGCTCCGTCCTGCTTCGCTACGACGGGCTGGACGGGCTGGCGCGGATGTCGGCGATATCGTTCTCGCAGGCGCCGGACCAGCTGACGGCCGACCGTGCGGACTTCCTGATTGCCGTGACGAGGCGCAGCAGCAAGGTGCTGTATGTCGAGGTCGGTCCCGGAGTGGCGGAAACGCCGAACCGCGATCGCTACCGCGCCGCCGCGGCCCGCGCTCGCTTCGGCATGCGGGCCAAGCGCCGCCATGGTGCCACTGTGCACAGTTCCGGCCGCGTCTTCAACGATTGGGTCGAGCGCGCTCGCGCGGATGTGGCGCTGCTGACCACGGAGCTTACGACCGGACCCTACCCATATGCGGGTATCCCCTGGTTTTCTACCGCGTTCGGCCGTGACGGCGTGATCTCCGCGTTGCAGATGCTGTGGCTCAACCCGGGTTTGGCGCGAGGCGTGCTGGCCTTCCTTGCCCAGCACCAGGCTACGGAGACATCGCCGTTCAGCGATTCTCAGCCGGGTAAGATCATGCACGAGACCCGCAAAGGCGAAATGCGGCGCTGCGGGAGCTCCCCTTCGGCCGCTACTACGGCGGTGTCGACACGACGCCGCTCTTCATCCATCTCGCCTGTGCCTATGCGGACCGTACCGGCGACATGGCGTTCGTCGACAGCCTGTGGCCGTCGCTCTGCGCTGCGGCCGAGTGGACCGAGGAGGCGAGCCGGCCGACCGGCTTCGTAACCTATCAGCGTGCCGCCGAGTCCGGCCTCTCCAACCAGGGATGGAAGGACAGCATCGATTCCGTCTTCCATGCAGACGGCCGCATCCCAAAGGGACCGATCGCTCTGGTGGAGGTGCAAGGCTATGTCTTTGCCGCCTTCCGGGGGCTGGCGGCGCTCGCCCGCCGCCGCAGCGAAGGTGACAGGGCCGATCATTGGGACAGCCGCGCCGAGGCCATGCGTGCCGCTGTGGAACGCCATTTCTGGCTGGACGATCTCGGCTTCTATGCCTTGGCGATTGATGGCGCCGGCGAGCCCTGCAAGGCGCGGACGTCTAATGTCGGGCATCTTCTCTATGTCGGGCTCCCCGAGCCGACGCGGGCGAAGCTGGTCGCCGACCAGCTGCTTTCGGCTTCCTTCCATTCGGGCTGGGGGCTGAGGACGCTCGCCGACGATGCTGTGTTCTTCAACCCGATGTCATACCACAATGGCTCGATCTGGCCGCATGACACCGCCATGTGCGGCGCCGGTCTGGCACGCTTTGGCGAGCGTGAAAGCGTGGTCCGGCTGATGAGCAGCACCTTCGAATCGGCTGTCCATTTCAACATGCGGTTGCCCGAACTGTTCTGCGGCTTTACCCGCGCGCCGGGCGAAGCGCCGATCGCCTATCCCGTCGCGTGCCTGCCACAGGCCTGGTCGGCCGGGTCTGCCTTCATGCTGATGCAGGCCTGCCTCGGCCTGGAGATCGACGGCTGGGACGGCCAAATCCACGTCACCGGTCCCAGGCTGCCGATTGGTATCGACACGCTCACGCTGAGGCATCTGGGCTTTGGCACCAGGAAGGTGGATCTCACCTTCCAGCGTGTCGGCGATAAGGTCGTCGCCTTTCTCGCCGACCGGCATGAGGGCTTGGTGCCGCTCATCGTGCGGACCTAGTTTGGCTTTTCGGAACCGACCGCTGCGCTGCGATTAGCGGAACCGATGGCCCGTCTGAACGTTCCGACGCACGGCAGCTTGTCACGATTGGCCGGCTGCGAATTCGAAAAACACACCAACACACCAACATGGCCACTGATCGGCCTGAGAAAAATCGTTATTCCAATGTCGGACTATGGCATAGAGGTACTCTGGGTTCTAATCATTGCAAGTCTTGGCCTTTCCGCTGTTGCCCTGGTGTTCTCGATATCCCACCGACGCCACATACCAGCGGCCGCATCCACCGCAGGCGAGGACGTGATTTCGGAAGCGGCTCGCACAGTGCTGCGGGAGTTTGAAAAGAACGGCCACTCGGCCGATGCAGCGCTGATCACATGGTCGCCCGACACCTTGCGCAAGATCCTGGCCGAGGATCTGCCGGAGACGCAGGTGATCGTGGTATCCAACCGCGAACCCTACATCCACAACGTCAACGATGACGGCGTCGAGCTCTTGGTACCGGCCAGCGGGCTGGTTTCGGCGCTTGAGCCGATCACCCGAGCCTGTGCCGGCACCTGGATCGCCTACGGCGGCGGAACAGCTGACCGTCTCACCGTCGACGAGAACGACCGGGTTGAGGTGCCGCCTGGCAATCCGTCCTACACGCTGCGCAGGGTCTGGCTGACGGAGGAAGAATACCAGGCCTATTATCTGGGCTTCGCCAATGAAGGTCTGTGGCCGCTTTGCCATATCGCCTTCACCCGCCCGATTTTTCGCGCGTCGGATTGGGAGGCCTATGAGGCCGTCAACCGGAAGTTCGCCGATACAGTGGTTGCCGAGGCGCGCAACGAGCGGCCGATTGTGCTGGTCCAGGACTACCACTTCGCGCTCTTGCCGCGCATGATCCGCGAGCGCCTGCCCGAGGCAATCGTCATCACTTTCTGGCATATCCCGTGGCCCAATTCGGAAGTGTACAGCATCTGTCCATGGCGTGAACGGATCCTGGAAGGCTTGCTGGGCAGCTCCATCATCGGCTTCCATACTCAGTTCCACGCCAACAATTTCACCGAAAGCGTCGATCGCTTCCTGGAAAGCCGCATAGAACGGGCGGACGCGGCGATCTCCTATGGCGGGCAAACGACTCTGGTCCACGCTTACCCCATTTCAATAGAATGGCCGGCCGAACTGCTGGCAAGATTGCCGGCTGTCGAGGAATGCCGTGCCCGTGTCCGCGAAAGATTCGGGCTGCCTGCGAACGTCAAACTGTGCGTCGGCGTCGAGCGCCTCGACTACACCAAAGGCATTCTCGATCGCTTCCATGCCTTGGACGAATTGTTCACGCGATATCCCGAATGGGTAGGCAAAGTGGTTTTCCTGCAGGTCGCGGCGCCCAGCCGGGGCTCATTGCCGGCCTACCAGCAACTTCATGACGAATGCCTTCGCTATGCCGAAGAGCTAAACCAGCGCTATGGCACCAACGACTACAGTCCTCTCCTGATGGTGGCCGAACATCACTCGCAGGAACAGGTCTACGAGATCTATCGGGCGGCCGACATTTGCATGGTCACCAGCCTGCATGACGGCATGAACCTGGTGGCCAAGGAATTCGTCGCGGCGCGCGACGACGAACAGGGCGTGCTGTTGCTCAGCACCTTTGCCGGCGCTTCGCGCGAACTTCTGGAGGCATTGATCGTCAATCCCTACGATACGGCCATGACGAGCGAAGCGCTGCTGCAGGCGCTGACCATGACGCCGGAGGAACAGCGCGAGCGTATGCGGCCCATGCGCGAGATGGTCCGCGACAATAACGTCTATCGCTGGGCCGGCAGCATGCTTCTGGATGCGGCCCGCCTTCGCAAGCGTGGCGACCTCGACCGGGTGACGGGCAACGGCGAGCGGCCATCGAACAACAATGTCATTTCCATGTTCGAGCGGACAAGAAAGGCAGTGTCGTGACGAGCATGCCGGCTCTTGTCGCGCGTCCTCAACTAAAGACCGGTGGACCTGATGATGGTCGACATGCTGGCAGCATTCCTGCAATCGCCGTAGCAGATCCTGAGCCGCGAGGAGCTGCTCGCCGCCAGCAGGATTCTCGACGAAGAGGTGTTCGACCGCAGTATCGACGTGCAGATATTGCGACTGCGCCGCAAGCTTGAGGTCAACCCGAGCGAGCCGAAGCTCGTTGTCACCGAGCGCGGCGCTGGCTGCGTGTTCGCTGCCTCAGTCGAGGTGCTGTGACGTTGCCGCAGGCACCGCGTTCATGGCGGGGTGCAATATGAACGTTCATCGCCTCAGCGCATGCACGCTATCAATATTTTCGCCGCCCATCGGCAGTGTCATGTCGTCGTCGAGCAAGCGTGTGATTCGGGCGAAGCCCGCAAAAGCCTTCCTTGCTTCTTCTGCCGACATCCGGCCCGCCAGAGCCGCAGAGCAGCAATTGACCGCGCACTGGTAGACTGGCCCACGCCGGCCTATTGGCCATTTACGCAAGAACCCCATCGCTTCGGCTACACTATAAATTTCTTCGGCAGGGCGTTCCTGCCCGCGCGAAATCCGCACAGGCGTAAAGAATTGCAGGCGATCCATCGTTTCCTCCCGGTCGATCGCTACGTGCCTGATCGAACCTTGTTGAACTTACGGCTGACCACTTGGTTCCGGCAAACAGGGCCCGATGCTAAAAATGAGGCCGGGCCAAGACGAAGTCTCTCATATCGTTCGACCGAAATCGAATCACCAAACGTGACACCGTTGTGCGCCGATAGGCGCGGCTTTCATCGAATGCCTATAGGCCAAAGCCGGCAAACCAAGCGGTTGCCGGTTCCCTCGCGTCGAGGCTCTCTACAGGGAAACGGCGAGTTCCGCCGGAGCCGGGACGGCGAAGGCATGACATAATTGTCCCCTCCTCCCCTAGCTTGTGGGAAGGAGAAGCCTACCCGCCGACCATCTCCGCCAATTTGCGCACTGTGTTCCAGTTGCGGGATGTGCCGACACCGAGACGTTTATGGCTTGTCGCCGCAAGCAACCGCGAACTTGGCGTCTCGCGGGAAAAGAAGATCCAGATGTCGCCGCCGACGGCCTGCATTCGCTCATCGTTGCCGACATAGGCCTCCAGCGCCGCGAGGGCCTCAGCGGGAACGGGCTTGCGCATCACGCGCACCGCTACCTGATCCGCCGCGGCAGCCGATTCGGCGGGAAACGGATTGCCGGCCGCAAGCTTCAACCAGTCATCCGCGCGGCGCACGATGATGTCGACATGGCGGCCGAAGGTCTTTTCGAACGCCGTCTCCAACCGGCGCTCCAGCGCGGCAATTTCTGTCTCTTTCGTCTCGAAGACCAGATTGCCGGTCGCCACCAGCGTGCGCGGGTTGTACAGCCCCAAGCCTTCTGTCATGGCCCTGAGATCGGACATGACGAGACGTCGCCCCTCGCCCAGAACGATGCTGTAAAGCAGAGCGACGTAAGTTTGCATGACGGCCGGTGGCAGCCTAGACCAGCCGCGACTGTTCCACCGCGGCCTCTATGAAGCTGGCAAACAGCGGGTGCGGGTCGAGTGGCCGGCTTTTCAGCTCGGGATGATACTGCACGCCGATGAACCAGGGATGGTCGGGGTATTCGACCGTTTCCGGCAGCACGCCGTCGGGCGACATGCCGGCAAAGACCAGGCCGCAATCCTCGAGCCGCTCCTTGTAGTCGACATTAACCTCATAGCGGTGGCGGTGGCGCTCGGAAATCTGCGTGTCACCGTAGATGTCGGCGATTTTCGAACCCCTGGCGAGGTCAGCTCGATAGGCGCCGAGCCGCATGGTGCCGCCGAGGTCGCCAGTTTCCCTGCGCTTCTCCAGCATGTTGCCTTTCAGCCATTCGGTCATCAGGCCGACGACCGGTTCCTCGGTCGGACCGAATTCGGTCGACGAGGCATGCTCGACGCCGGCCAGCGAGCGCGCTGCTTCGATGCAAGCCATCTGCATGCCGAAGCAGATGCCGAAATATGGCACTTTTCGCTCGCGGGCGAACTTCGCCGCCAGGATCTTGCCTTCAGCGCCGCGCTCGCCAAAGCCGCCGGGGACCAGAATCCCGTGGACCTTTTCCAGCCACGGCGCCGGATCTTCCTTCTCGAAAATCTCGCTCTCAATCCAGTCGAGCTTGACCTTGACGTGGTTGGCGAGGCCGCCATGCGACAGCGCCTCGATCAGCGATTTGTACGCGTCCTTGAGGCCGGTATACTTGCCGACGACGGCGATGGTCACCTCGCCTTCCGGATTGTGAATGCGGTTGGACACCGCTTGCCAGGGCTCCATGCGCGGCTTCGGCGCCGGATCGATGCCGAAAGCGGCCAGCACCTCCGAATCCAGCCCTTCATTGTGATAGGCCATCGGCACGTCATAGATGTGCGGGACGTCGAGTGCCTGAATGACCGCGCTCTCGCGGACATTGCAGAACAGCGACAGTTTGCGGCGCTCTTCCCTGGGGATGGGGCGGTCGGCGCGGACCAGCAGAATGTCGGGCGCAATGCCGATGCCGCGCAATTCCTTGACCGAATGCTGGGTCGGCTTGGTCTTCAATTCGCCCGCCGTTGGAATGTAGGGCATCAGCGTCAGGTGCACGTAGACGGCGTTGTTGCGCGGCAGATCGTTGCCGAGCTGGCGGATCGCCTCCAGGAACGGCATCGCCTCGATGTCGCCGACCGTACCGCCGATCTCGCACAGCACGAAGTCATAGTCGTCATTGCCGTTGAGAATGAAGTTCTTGATCTCGTCGGTGACGTGCGGAATCACTTGCACGGTGGCGCCAAGATAGTCGCCGCGCCGCTCCCGCTCGATGATGTTCTTGTAGATGCGGCCTGTGGTGATGTTGTCCTGCTGGTTGGCCGAGCGGCCGGTGAAGCGCTCATAATGGCCAAGATCGAGATCGGTCTCGGCGCCGTCGTCGGTCACGAAGACTTCGCCATGCTGGTATGGCGACATCGTGCCGGGATCGACATTGAGATAGGGATCGAGCTTCTTTATGCGCGCGCGATAGCCTCGCGCCTGCAAGAGAGCCCCAAGGGCCGCTGCAGCGATGCCTTTTCCGAGTGAGGAAACCACGCCGCCTGTGATGAATACATATCGCGCCATGGGAGTCATCGCTTAACGCGGCCGAATTGATTCCGCCAGAGAAAAAACCGCCGCGAAGGCTTTTTCCCAAGAAGGCGCCCTGGTGATGCTCGAACCAAAACAAAAGGGCCGGCGAGACCGGCCCTTTGGAATAGTCCGTTAAGTCGTCAGATGATGACGACCTTGGTGCCCACTTTCACCCGGCGGTAAAGGTCCATCACGTGCTCGTTGATCATGCGGAAGCAGCCATTGGAGGCGCTTGTTCCGATCGACTGCGGCGCGATGGTGCCGTGAATGCGCAGATGGGTGTCTTTCTTGCCGTCGTAGAGATAGATGGCGCGCGCGCCGAGCGGATTTTCGCCGCCGCCGGGCATGCCGTCCTTGTACCGGCCATAATTCTTCGGTTCACGCTTCTGCATCTCGAGTGTCGGGATCCAGCGCGGCCATTCCTGCTTGTCGCCGACCGCTACCGTGCCCTTGAACTGCAGGCCGTCACGACCGACCGCGATCGCATAACGGCGGGCGGTCCATGAGGATTCGACGAGATAGAGGCGGCGTGCGCTGGTATCGATAACGATGGTGCCGGGACTGTAGCCGGTGAATTCGACCTCTTGCGGCACGAACTCGGGCTTCACCTTGAACTGCTTCTTGGCTTCCTTCCTGGCGAGTGCGGCATCGAGAGCGCGGGTCTCGGGGAGCAGCGACATCGACGAGGACGTGCCGCCGAACAAACCGGCGAACAGCCCGACGCTCTGCGGCTTCTGTCCAACCGGCTCGCTGCGCAATTCACCGTTGTTGCCGATCAACGCGACGTTCATGGCCTCGGCGGAAACCGGCTCGGCCGACTGGATCGGTGCGATGGGTTCGATGATCTTGACGGTCTTCTTAGCCGGCTTTCCGTCGGCCAGCTGGGCAGCGGACTTATCCTTCTTGGCAAGGCTCTTCTTGGCAAGGAACGCCTGCCGTTCCGCGTCGGCCTTGGCTTTGGCCGCCTCGCGCATCGCCAGCTTCCTGGCCTCGAGCGCCTTGGCTCGAGCGGCCTCTTTGTCGGCCGCAATCTTGGCTTCGATCTTGCCGATTTGGGCCAGATCGTTCGCGGTCGGATTTTTCTTCTTCTTGAGGAGCCTTAGCTGCGCCGTATCGCTTTTGGCGGCGACGTTGACGACGTCAGTTGTTACTGCGGTTTTAGAGGCCGAATTACCCGCCGGCATGGCCGCGTAAGCGGGCCCACCAAGGCTGAGCACGGCACAAAGGCCGGCTAATATGAAGCTGCGAAGCTGCATGGCGAAGATCCGATCGTTCAATGCTTGTTGCCCACGGCGTCGCCCGGCGTCCCCCAAGGACGCCGAAAGTGCCGCGCGCAATCTATAATCGATTAATCGAAGACGCCTCAAGCGCCCTGTCGTGCCGTGCCCGGTCGAATCCTCGGGATCGTGCGGCATTTGCCGCGACTGTGTTCAAACAACAACAGATCGCGGCGCCGGACGTCTGCTGGTTACTGGTTCGGAACCTGCGGCGTTACTGGCTGGGTGACGCCGTTTGTGGCCGGCGGCGTGGTCGAATCCGCCGCAGGCGGTGCAGCGGGAGCCGGGGCTGCAGCATCATTGCCGGAAGGCGGCGTTGGCGCTGTATTACCGGAAGGTGGTGTCGGCGCCGTGGTGCCAGGCAACTGGTTGAGCACGCCGCCCCCGCCGTTAGTCACAGGCACACGATCGAGAATATCGATTGGCTTCTCGCCATAACGCGCGACGATCGACAATGTCAGCGAGGTGGCGAAGAAAGCCGCCGCCAGGATCGCCGTCGCCCGCGTCAGCGCGTTGGCCGCGCCGCGCGCGGTCATGAAGCCCGAGCCGCCGCCGATGCCGAGGCCGCCGCCTTCGGAGCGCTGCAGCAGCACCACGCCGACAAGAGCGAGCACTACCATGAGGTGGACGACGATCAGAACGGTTTCCATAGCTTACCCTGGCAAAGCCTTGCGCGGCCGCGGATACGGCCGGTGATTTGGAGGCGGCTCAATACAATGCTTTGATGGCATTTCCAAGCCCGTGGCCGGAATATGGGAAGCAGTGCGCCCTTTGCAACGATTTCCCGCTGCGGCACAGCCTATCCAAAGTGCCCCGATAGCCTTTCGATGCTACGAGATATTTCGATAGGCTTCGGCGATACCGAGAAAGTCCGCCGCCTTCAGACTGGCGCCGCCGACCAGCGCGCCGTCGACATTTTTCACGCCGAGCAGTTCGACCGCGTTCGACGGCTTGACCGAGCCGCCATAGAGGATGCGCATCTTCGCCGCCGCGCTGCCAAGCTTTTCCGACAGTTTTCCGCGAATATGCGCATGCGCCTCAGCAACGTCGGCGGCGGTCGGCGTCAGTCCAGTGCCGATCGCCCATACCGGCTCATAGGCTATAACGGTGTTCGACGCCGTGGCGTTGGGCGGCACCGAGCCGGCGACCTGGCGCGACAGCACATCGAGCGTCGCGCCCGCCTCGCGCTCGGCTCTCGTCTCGCCGATGCAAATGATGGCTATCAGCCCGGCGCGCCACGCGGCGGACGCCTTGGCCTGAACAATGGCGTCGTCCTCATTGTGATCGGCGCGACGTTCGGAATGGCCGACGATGACGTAGCTAGCGCCCGCATCCTTCAGCATCTCGGCCGAAATGCAGCCGGTATGGGCGCCGCTCTCCTTCGTGTGGCAATCCTCGCCCCCGGCCCGGACCGGCGTGCGCGACAAAATCTCTGCGGCGTGCGCGAGTAGCGTCGCCGGAACGCAGACCAGCGCTTCGGTCTCCGCATCGAGCCCGCTCATGAAGCCGTTGCCGATCATCCTGAGTTCGTTGAGCGAGGCGCTGGTGCCGTTCATTTTCCAGTTGCCTGCGACCAGCGGGCGGATTCCTAGCGTCATGGGATTTGCTTCTCCGGGCAATATTCGGCTGCGTCCTCACTACCAAACTCAGCCCACAAAGCAATCGACAGTGGGCCGGAAGGACGCTATTGCGCTTGTTTCAAACTCGGCGCATGCCAAATGCGCCAAAAATCGGAAGTGACCATGCTTAGTATCTTGAGAAGCGCGGCCGGGACCTGGGTCGCGAAGGCACTGCTGATATTGTTGGTATTGAGCTTTGCCGTCTGGGGCATTTCCGGGCAGATGGTCGGTGGTTTTGCGGGCCACGATGCCGTTATCACGGCCGGAGGCACCAAAGTGTCAATCAACGAGTATCGCCTCGCCTATGATCGCCAAATCAGCGTGATGTCGCAGCAATTCGGCCAGCGCATCAGCCGCGAGCAGGCGACGGCGCTCGGCCTCGATAACCAGGTGCTGGCGCAACTCGTGTCGGGTGCAGTCCTCGATGAGCAGGCGCGCAAGCTCGGGCTTGGGTTGTCCAAGGACCGGCTGGCCCAACTCACGCATGAAGACCCAGCTTTCAAGGGTCCTGGCGGCACCTTCGACCGGAGGACGTTCGAATACATACTGCAACAGGTCGGCATGCGGCCGGAAGACTATCTGAGGAATCGCGCCCAGGTGGCTGTGCGCCAGCAGATTGTCGAGGCGGTTTCGGACGGCCTCAAGGCTCCGGATACTTTCTTGAAGGCAGTCGCGCTCTATCGTGGCGAAGACCGCACCATCGAGTATGTGACCTTGCCGAAATCGCTGGTCGAGCCGATTGGAGCGCCATCCGACACTGCGCTTTCGGCCTATTTCGAGGAAAGCAAGAAGACATATGCGGCGCCCGAATACCGCAAATTCTCCTATGTCAGGCTCGAGCCGCAAGACATCATGGATCCGAGTGCCGTGACCGACCAACAGGTCAGCGACGACTACAACAAGAACAAGGGGCGCTACACCACGCCGGAAATGCGCACCATCGAACAGCTCGTGTTCAAAACGCCTGATGCCGCGAAGGCCGCGCTCGATTCACTCAAGACCGGCGCTACCTTCGACAAGATCGTCGTCGCCGAGGGCAAGACGCAAGCCGACACGCTGCTCGGCACACTGTCCAAGGACAAGATCGCCGACAAGGCAGTGGCGGATGCGGCGTTTGCGCTTAATGTCAACGAAGTAAGTCCGGTCGTTCAGGGCGCCTTCGGTCCGGTGCTGCTGCGCGTCACCGACATCAAGCCCGAAGTGGTGAAGCCGCTGGCCGAAGTGTCCGCAGATATCCGCAGGGATCTGGCGCTGGGCGAGGCAAGCCGCATTCTGTTGGATGTGCACGACAATTACGAAGATATCCGCGCTTCGGGCAGCACGCTCAAGCAAGCGGCCGAAAAACTGAAGCTGAAGGTCGTCACCATCGACGCGATCGATCGCACCGGCCTGAGGCCGGACGGCACCATCGTCAAGGACCTGCCGGAATCGCCGGAACTCATCAAGGCCGTGTTCGACGCCGAACCGGGCACCGAGAATCCCGACCTCACCACCGCCGACAACGGCTTCGTGTTCTACGAGGTGGAGTCGATCACGCCGGCCCGCGACCGCGCGCTGGATGAAGTCCGACAGAAGGTGGTAGCCGACTGGACGGCGGCGGAAACGACCAAGCGGCTCACTGCAAAAGCGGACGAGCTCGAAAAGCGTCTCAAGGCCGGCGCCACGCTCGACGTGATCGCGAGCGAGCTCAAGCTTGAGAAGCAGACCAAGCGCGGCGTCAAGCGCGAGGCGGACGACGTCGATTTCGGCAAGGAAGGGGCGGCTGCGATGTTCGGCGAAGGCGAAGGCGGGACCGGATTGATCCCTTCGCCCACCGGCGACGGACAGATCCTGTTCAAGATCGCCGAAGTCTTCGAACCTGCCGGAGCCGACGCCAGCTCGGTGCCGGACGACGCGCAGAAATCGTTCACCGCCGGCATGTCCGACGACCTGCTCGACCAGCTGGTGGCGCAGCTGCAGACGCAGTACGACGTTCGCATCGACCAGACCGCGGTTGCCCAAGCCCTGACCAGATGAGCGCGCTCAAGACCCATATCGCCAAGGTCGCCACCGGCAACTCCCTTTCCTTCGAGGAGGCGCGCGAGGCCTTCGACATCATCATGTCGGGCGACGCTACGCCCGGCCAGATCGGCGGCTTCCTGATGGCGCTGCGCGTGCGCGGCGAGACGGTGAGCGAGATTTCCGGCGCCGTCGCCACCATGCGCGCCAAGATGCTGCGCGTCGACGCGCCCGCTGACGCGATCGACATCGTCGGCACCGGCGGCGACAATTCGCACAGCGTCAACATATCGACCGCATCCGCCTTCGTCATCGCCGCCTGCGGCGTGCCGGTGGCCAAGCACGGCAATCGCGGACTATCCTCGCAGACCGGCGCCGCCGACGTGCTAACTGCGCTCGGCGTCAAGATCGATATCCCGCCGGAAACGATCGGCCGCTGTATCCACGACACAGGCGTCGGCTTCATGTTCGCGCCGGCGCATCATCCGGCGATGAAGCATGTCGGCCCGATCCGCGTCGAGCTCGGCACCCGCACCATCTTCAACCTGCTTGGCCCGCTCTCCAATCCGGCCAGTGTGAGCCGGCAGATGGTCGGCGTCTTCTTGCCTAAATGGATCATGCCGGTGGCCGAGACGCTGAAGGCGCTGGGCGCCGACCACGCTTGGGTCGCCCATGGCGACGGCTATGACGAGATCACCACCACCGGTGAGACCCAAGTGGCCGAACTGGTCGGCGGCGAGATCCGCAGCTTTTCACTGACCCCGGAAGCGGTCGGGCTGAAGCGGCACACCAAGGACGAGTTGCGCGGCGGCGACGCCGCCTACAACGCCCAGGCGCTGCGCGATATGCTGGGCGGCGCTGCCGGCGCCTTTCGTGATACAGTGCTGATGAACGCCGGCGCCGGACTGGTGGTGGCGGGCAAGGCGACGACGCTTGCCGACGGCATGGCGACGGCGGCGCAAGCCATCGACAGCGGCCGGTCGCTGAAAGTGCTCGACCGGCTGGTCGAGATTTCGAACGGATAGAGCCGTGTCTGATATCCTGCGCAAGATCGAAGCCTACAAGCGCGACGAGATCGCTGCGGCGAAGGCGCGCGTGCCGCTTGCCGAGATCAAGGCGCGGGCGAAGGACACCGATGCAGCGCGCGGCTTTCTCTCGGCTCTTGAAGCCAAGCGCAAATCCGGCAGCTTCGCGCTGATCGCCGAGATCAAGAAGGCGAGCCCGTCCAAGGGCCTGATCCGCGCCGATTTCGATCCGCCGGCATTGGCCAGGGCCTATGCGAAAGGTGGTGCTGCCTGCCTTTCGGTGCTGACCGACGCGCCGTCCTTCCAGGGCGCGCCTGAATTCCTCACCGATGCGCGCAACGCCGTGACATTGCCCGCTTTGCGCAAGGATTTTCTGTTCGAGCCGTATCAGGTGTTCGAAGCCCGTGCGTGGGGCGCGGATGCCATCCTGATCATCATGGCGAGCGTCGATGACGCCGTGGCCAGCGAACTCGAAACGACGGCGTTCGAACTCGGCATGGACGCACTGGTCGAAGTGCATGACGAGGCCGAGACGGAACGCGCGCTGAAACTGTCGTCGCGGCTGATCGGCATCAACAACCGCAATCTCCGGACGTTCGAAACCAGCATCGAGACCTCGGAGCGGCTTGCGAAGATGGTGCCGGCAGACCGCCTGCTGGTCAGCGAGAGCGGTATTTTCTCGCACGAAGACTGCCGCAGGCTGGAACTGAGCGACATCGGTACGTTCCTCGTCGGCGAGAGCTTGATGCGGCAACAGAATGTGGCCACTGCGACGCGCCTGCTTTTGACGGGCAAGGCGCCCGCCATTGCATCGGCCCGAAAATCGGAATCGATTTTCGGAGAGCACGATGCATAGATTCAAAGTGCTAGAGCGTACTTTGCGCGTCCAAACGGACGCACGTCGCTCTAAGACTGACTGACGATGACGGCCGCCCTCACCCATCTTGGCCCGAAAGGCGAAGCCAATATGGTCGATGTCGGCGACAAGGCGGAGACGACGCGCACGGCAATCGCCGAAGGTCTTGTCGCGATGCGGCCCGAAACGCTGAAGATGATTCTCGACGGCGATGCCAAGAAGGGCGACGTGCTGGGCACGGCGCGCATCGCCGGCATCATGGCGGCCAAGAGGACGCATGAGCTGATCCCGCTCTGCCATCCGCTGCTGTTGACCAAGATATCCGTTGACATCGAACCGGACGCGACGCTGCCAGGCCTGAAGGTCACGGTGCTGGCCCGCGTCGCAGGTAAGACCGGCGTCGAGATGGAAGCGCTGACCGCCGTCTCGGTCGCCTGCCTGACCATCTATGACATGGCCAAGGCGGTTGACCGCGCCATGGTGATCTCGGGCATCAGGCTGGTGGAAAAGACCGGCGGCAAATCCGGCGACTACAAGGCGGACGCCAAGGGGGCAGGCCAATAATGGCACTGCTTCCGGTCGCCGAGGCGCTCGAGCGCCTGCTTGAGGATGCTGCGCCCTTGCAGGCTGAATGCGTCGCCCTGATGGACGCCGCCGACCGCGTGCTGGCGGAGCCGCTTCTGGCGCTCCGCACCCAGCCGCCGTTCAACGCGTCCGCCATGGACGGCTATGCCG
>NZ_RZSW01000007.1:0-37522 GCF_003997375.1 Mesorhizobium sp. M5C.F.Ca.IN.020.29.1.1
GGCATCGCCGGCAAGGCCGCCTTTCTCATCGCCATCGCCTTTTCTATCTTCCAGATCTACATCGCCGCCTATGGCAGCCTTCCGAGCCAGGTGGTGCGCGCCATGCATGTCGGCTTCTTGCTGCTGCTCGGCTTTGCCCTGATCGCCAATCTGCGCGCCACAAGCACACCGGCGAAAGCAGCGTTCTGGGCGCTCGGCGTGCTCGGCTTTGCCACCGGCCTCTACAATTGGGTGTTCTATACCGACCTCATCCGCCGCTCCGGCTTCCTCACCACGCCGGACCTGATCATCGGCACGGTGCTGGTCGTGCTGGTCTTCGAGGCGGCGCGGCGGCTGATGGGGCTGCCGCTTGCCCTGATCGCTCTGATCTTTCTCGCCTATGCTTTCTTCGGCAATCACCTGCCGCCGCCCTTCATCCATCGCGGCTATGATTTCGCCCAGCTCATCGACACCTTCGCCTTTGGCACCGAAGGCATATACGGCACGCCGGTCTACGTCTCGGCCGCCTATATCTTCATCTTCGTCGTCTTCGCTGCCTTTCTCGAACGCGCCGGCATGATCGCACTGTTCAACGATTTCGCCCTTGGCCTGGTCGGCTCGTGGCGCGGCGGCCCGGCCCAGGTCTGCGTTCTGTCCTCCGCGTTGATGGGCACCATTTCCGGCTCTGGCGTCGCCAATGTGGTGGCCTCCGGCCAGTTCACCATCCCGCTGATGAAGCGCTTCGGCTTCCGTTCGGCTTTCGCCGGCGCCGTCGAGGCAACCTCGTCAATGGGCGGCCAGATCATGCCGCCGGTGATGGGCGCGGTCGCCTTCATCATGGCCGAGACGCTGAACATTCCCTATGCCGAGGTGGTCAAGGCGGCGATCATCCCGGCGCTGCTCTATTTCGGCGCCTGCTTCTGGCAGGTGTACCTGGAAGCCGGCAAGGCCGGCCTACAGGGCATGGCCAAGGCGGACCTGCCCAATCCGTGGGACGCGGTGAGAAGACATTGGCCGCTGGTGCTGCCGCTGGCCGCGCTTATCTATCTGCTGTTTGCCGGCTATACGCCGATCTTTGCCGGCACCATGGGTCTGGCGCTGACCATCGTGCTCATCCTCGGCACGCCGCTGGCGGCGTTGATCGGGCCGCTTGCCTTCCGCATCGTCTTCTGGCTGGCGTTGGGACTTGCCGCCGCCTCTTTCATGAAATTCGGCGTCAATATCCTCAGTCTTGTGATCGCCGGGCTAATTGTCGCCTGCGTCACCTTCAAGGGCGGTCGCGAGACGCTGCAGATATGCGTAGATTCGCTTGCCGAGGGAGCAAAGAACGCGTTGCCGGTCGGCATCGCCTGCGCCATCGTCGGCGTCGTCATCGGCACTTTGACGCTCACCGGCATCGCCTCGACTTTCATCGGCTGGATCATCTCCATCGGCGAGAACAATCTGTTCCTGTCACTGGTGCTGACCATGCTGACCTGCCTGGTGCTCGGCATGGGCATACCGACGATCCCCAACTACATCATCACCTCGTCGCTGGCCGGACCGGCATTGCTGTCGCTCGGCGTGCCGCTGGTGGTCAGCCATATGTTCGTCTTCTATTTCGGCATCATGGCCGACCTCACACCGCCGGTGGCGCTGGCCGCCTTCGCCGCCGCGCCCATGGCCAAGGAGAGCGGCCTCAAGATCGGCATCCAGGCCACCAAGCTTGCCGTCGCCGGCTTCGTCGTGCCGTTCATGGCGGTCTACACCCCGGCGCTGATGTTGCAGGACCCAGGCCCGATCGCCGCCCAGTTCGGCTATCCCGTCGAGGTCGCCTATGTCGTCGCCAAGGCTTGCGTGGGCATTGCCCTGTGGGGCGCAGCCACCGTCGGGTTCCTTATCAGGCGCATGGCCTGGTGGGAACGTCTCGTCGCCTTCGCCGCCGGCGTGCTGCTGGTTGCGGCGCTGCCAGTCACCGACGAAGCCGGCTGGGCGCTCTCTGTCGCCTGGATCGGCTGGCATTGCTGGCGTGCGCGGCAGGCCACCGGCACCGCATGAGCCTCTGTATCCTCGCCGCCGGCAAGACGGTGACGCTCACTGTGGCTGCGTTCACGCTCGCCTGGACGCATTCGGTGGAAAAGACGCGTTGGCAGGAAGACTGGAAAGTAATGCCTTCCGGCTTGCAGATCGCCGAGGCGCGGATCAAGGGCTCGGGCGCCGGCATGGAGCCGCCGGAAGGCTCGGTGCTGCGGGACGGTTGGTGGGTCTATAAACCCAAGATGGCGCCGCAGCGGCGCCTTGTGCTCGCGGCCACTGGCGCGACAGGTGAAGGCTGGACGCTGTGCACGATTCAGGGCTGCCGCGAACTCGCCAGGGCGGCAGGCGACGCGATCTTGCTGGAGCCTTGCGAAGCTTCGAGCCAGCCGCGATAACGGATGATTCCGGCAAAGGGGGGTGCCGATCCGCCCGCGGTATCGTGCAGGATAGAACCCTTGCAGCGGCCGGCCTAGCCAATCAGCCGCCCTTTCAACTCGGCGGACGGGATTTCGCAGCTCTCTTTCCTGCCGAACAGCGCGTAACGATTCTTCGCAACGCGATCGTAGAGCCAGTCGCGAAGCGGGCGCGG
Source organism: Mesorhizobium sp. M5C.F.Ca.IN.020.29.1.1 (assembly GCF_003997375.1). Lineage (NCBI taxonomy): Bacteria > Pseudomonadati > Pseudomonadota > Alphaproteobacteria > Hyphomicrobiales > Phyllobacteriaceae > Mesorhizobium > Mesorhizobium sp. M5C.F.Ca.IN.020.29.1.1. The sequence continues at coordinate 2,585 of NZ_RZSW01000007.1, forward strand.
CAGCAGGAGTAAAGATCTCGCCGCCCGCCACGGCCAGCCCAGTTCCGCCATCACGGCAATGAAACTGTCCAGCCGCGTGAAGGCGGCACCGTCGATGAGGGCCAGATTGGTCTCGTAGCTGTCCGTCCGCAGCCCGTATTTTCGGAACAGCGCTTCGCCGAGCGGCGACTGGGCCGTGGCGAAACGGAAGCGGCTTTTGCGGTCGAGCCTGACCACCATGCGCACAAAGCCAGAGCACAGCACGCAGACGCCGTCGAACACGATCAGAGGCTGGCTTGCATCGAAGGCTGGCTTTTCGGGAGGATGGTCTGGCTGGGCGGTCACGCGAGTCCCGGCTGATTGGTGTCAAACGACAATAAGCTTGCCGGCGGCGAGATCAAAGCCCCTGAATCTCAAAGCCCTAGAATCTCAGAACCTTGGCGTTGTCGCACGCCGCCTGTCGGCGAGCCCAGGACGTTCCGCGCGATAGGTCGTCGCACGGTGATCGGCGGCCGGCCTGCAGATCCGGCTGTCGTGACGGCCTTCCATGGTCGTCATCAGTGCGCGCTGATGCCGAGCGTGTGGCCGCGGCGTGCGCAAGCGGGGCCGGGGCCGCGCATGTAATAGCGCTCCGGCCGGTAGGTCGGCGCGACGAATTCGCGGATGGCGGCAGCGTAGCCGATGAGGTGCGTCAAGAAGTTCATTGTCCCTGTCCCTGTCCCAATTTCGGATGTCCCTTCCGAATTGCGGGCATCATAGCGTCGAGGCGTGAATAGTCGGTGAACACGATGTTAATCTTTGGTCAAAAAGGCCTTGGTTCGTGGCTGGAATGCGGCTGATTCGGGGTCTTTCCATGCAGTTCGTCGGCATTCCGGCTAGTGTGACTTTTGCATCACATATGTTTCGTTTGGATGTCGCTGCGGCGCGCTTCTGTTTCAACTTTGGCCGGCGCCGCGAAATTTCCGTGCGTGCTCTGGGAAAGCCAGGAACCCGTCCGATAGCCGCACGTTGACGCTAAAAGCCGGGACCAACCCGGCCCACCAGGCAGCGGCTTCCGTGCGGAACCGCCGCCAGGAGCCCGCACAGCTAGAACAATGGAAAGGCAAAGCCATGGGTTTCTTTTCGAAAGACATCAAGACGCTGGACGACCTCTTCGTCCACACGCTTCGCGACATCTATTACGCCGAAAAACAGATCGAGAAGTCGCTGCCGAAGATGATCGACAAGGCTACCGATCCGCAGCTGAAAGCCGGCCTGGAGAAGCACCTCGGCCAGACCAAAGGCCATATCGAGCGGGTCGAGAAGGTGTTCGAACTGCATGGCGTGAAGGCCAAGACGGTCAACTGTCCGGCTATCGACGGCATTCTCGAGGAAGCCGATGAAGTCAGCGGCGACATCGACGACAAGGACGTTCTCGACGCCGCCCTGATCGCATCCGCGCAAGCGGTCGAGCACTACGAGATAACCCGTTACGGCACCCTGATCGCCTGGGCCAAGCAGCTTGGCCGTACCGACTGTGCCAATGTCCTGGCCAACAACATCAAGGAAGAGCAGGCGACCGACCGCAAGCTTACCGAGATTGCGGAAGCCAAGGTCAACCTTCAGGCCGCGGAATAGCACTCGCGATCGAGGCAAGGCCGGACAACCCGGCTTTGCCTCACTTTCCGTACCTGGACGTCGACCGTATAATGCGCCACGCCTCGTTCCAGATTGCGCGAGGACAAACCGGCGGAGGAAGTCGTGCAGGAAAAGCCGAAGGCACCCGCAGGCAAGGCCGACACCAAGGCAAAGCCTGCCGGGGGCAAGGGCGAGACCTCTGTCAAATCCGCCGAGAGGGCAAAAACCGTCGTAAAACTTTCTCATCCCGACAAGCTTCTGTGGCCGCAGGAGAAGGTCTCTAAGCAGGGGCTGCTCGATCATTACGCTTTGGTCTGGCCGCGCATGCAACAATACGTCGTCAATCGGCCGCTCAGCCTTGTACGGGCGCCGGACGGCGTCGGCGGCCAACGCTTCTTCCAAAAGCATGCGTCCGCAGGCATGCACGAAAAAATCGCCAGGATGAAGGATCCGATGGACGGCGAGGAGATATTGTTCATCCGCGATTTCGATGGTGTCGCTGCCTTAGTCCAGCTCGGCGTGGTCGAGATCCATATCTGGGGCTGCACCATCGACGCACTGGACAAGCCGGACCAGATCATCTTCGATCTCGATCCCGACGAAGGCGTCGACGTGAAAGCGGTGCGCGCGGCGGCGCTACAAATCCGGGGCCAGCTCGATGAGCTGTCATTGCCACATTTCGTCAAGACCTCCGGCGGCAAGGGCTATCATGTCGTCGTGCCGCTGAAACCGTCGGCGGATTGGGATGAGGTGAAGGACTTCGCTCACGATTTCGCCCGCGCCCTCGAGCAGGCCGCCCCTGATCGGTATACAGCGACGCTGTCGAAGAAGGCGCGCACCGGCAAGATCTTCGTCGACTATCTGCGCAATGGCCGCGGCTCGACCACGGTGGCACCCTATTCGTCGCGGGCCAAGAAAGGCGCTACGGTCTCGATGCCGGCGACCTGGGCGGAGATCGAGGCCGGGTTGGCGCCGAACGCCTTTCCGGTCCGCGACAAGACGACGCTGAAGCAGTTGGCGAAAGCCGATCCCTGGGCGGATTTTTTCAAGCAGGGCAAGCCGCTCAAGGGCGGCTGATCATCTTTCAGCCGAGAAAAACCGTCTCGAAGGCCTGCTTGCCCATCGGCGAAAAGATCACCGCGCGGCTGTCCTTTTCGCGCCGCGCCCATTTTTCCAAAAGGATCTTGTCGAGAATGGCCGCGCCCAGCGTGCCGGCCAGATGCGAGCGCCGCACGCTCCAGTCGAGGCAGGCCCGACACACGGGTCGCCGCGCCTTGCTCTCGACATCGATGCCGATCTCGGCGAAATGCGCGGCGGCTGACGGCCCAAGCCTGATCTCCTTATCGTCGCGGATGAGGACTTTTTTGCCGACAAGACGATCCAGCATCGCCACTGCCTGTTCTCCGGCGAGGTGGTCGTAGCAAACCCGCGCCGCGCGCATGGCCGCATCACGCGGACCCGGCCGCACCCGTTGCGGCCCGACCGCAGCGGCGACACCGGTGATCGCCTCGATCATGCCCGCCACCTGCGGCCCGGCGAGGCCGTAGTAGCGATGCCGCCCCTGGCTTGCCAGCGTCAGCAGCCCGCCCTCCATCAGTTTCGACAGATGCGAGCTGGCAGTCGGCAGCGAAACGCCGGCCTCGAGCGCCAGTTCGCTCGCCGTCAGTGCCGTGCCGCCCATTAGCGCGGTCAGCATGTTTGCTCGCGCCGGATCGCCGACCAGGCTGGCGATGCGGGCTATATCTGGTCCTTCACGCATAGTTCGTTCCCCATCGAAGCATTGTCGTCAGATAACCACTATCCTCCGCTGAGATCAAGGAGACAACGATGACCGCAAGAACCGTTCCCCACACCGTGCTTGTCAGGCGCTTCGGCCGTCGGCCGTTTCCGTTCATTATCTTGCGCAGGTTGCATCTGCGGCTCCTGGCGCGGTGGTACGACCGCCATCTGCAGCGCCTCGACCTCGCCGAGATTGACGAGCACCTTTTGCGCGATGTTGGCCTGACGCCAGAAGACGTTCGCCGCGAATGCGCGAAGTGCTTCTGGCAAGCGTGACCACCAGAGAAATTGCCTAGCACATCGGTCCGCCGAACGTTTCGACCCCACTCGAACTGTCGCTGCAACAAACAAATCCAGCAAGGAGACAAAAGATGACCATCACCTGCTTCATCCGTTACGAGATCGACCCGTTCGGCAAGGCGGCATTCGAGGAATATGCCCGCAACTGGGGCGAGGCCATCCCGCGCTGCGGCGCCGATCTGATCGGCTATTTTGCGCCGCATGAGGGCTCGGCCACCACCGCCTACGCCGCTTACAATATCGCCAGCCTGGCGGCTTACGAAGCCTACCGCATCAGGCTCGCCGCCGATCCGGTCGGCCGGGCGAATTACGAATTCGCCCGGCGTGAAAGATTCATCCTGAAGGAGGATCGGACGTTTCTGAAACTCGCGTCCGGGCCGCACGCACCGAAGCATGATGCCCAGAAGTTGCAGACTTTTCAGACCGAGATCATGCCTGAAGGAAAGGTGAAACTATGATCGCCGTCATCTTCGAAGTCGAGCCGGCAGCGGGCAAGCGCGACGCCTATCTCGGCCTCGCAGCCGACCTGCGTCCGCTGCTCGACGGCATAGACGGGTTTCTCACCATCGAGCGCTTTCAGAGCCTCACCGACCCGAACCGCATCCTGTCGCTGTCGTTCTGGCGCGACGAGAAGGCGGTGAAGGCCTGGCGCAACACGGAGAAACATAGGCAGGCGCAGAAGGCCGGCCGTGGCGGCATCTTTGCCGGATATCGTCTGCGCATCGCCCATGTCGTGCGCGACTACGGCCTGACCGAACGCGCCGAGGCGCCTGAGGACAGCCGGGCGGTGAATGGGTAGCGCTTTCTAGGCATTCCCGATCAGCACTCCAGCCGCAAACACCAGCGCGCCGCCCAGCACCACCTGGAAGGCGGCGCGCCAGAATGGCGTCTGCATGTAACGGTTCTGCACAAAGGCGATCGCCCACAGCTCAAAGAACACCACCACGACCGCGAGAATTGTCGCGGTCCAGAAATAAGGAATGAGGTAGGGCAAGGCGTGACCGAGACCGCCCAGCGCCGTCATGACGCCTGTGGTAATGCCGCGTTTAACCGGCGAGCCGCGCCCCGACAGCTTGCCGTCGTCGGAGGCGACCTCGGTGAAGCCCATCGAGATGCCGGCGCCGATCGAGGCGGCAAGCCCGACCAGGAAGGTCTGGAACGTGTCGTGCGTGGCGAAGGCGGCGGCGAAGATCGGCGCCAGCGTCGACACCGATCCGTCCATCAGACCGGCCAGTCCCGGCTGCACATAGGTCAGGATGAACTGGCGCTGCTCGGCCGCGGCTTCCTCATCCTTCACCGCACCCGGCACATGCTTTTTCTCCAGCCGCTGCGCCAACGTCTCGTGGCCCTGTTCGGCGACCGCCAGATCGTCGAGCAGCTTTCGCGTCGAGGCATCGCTGGTGCGTTTCGCTGCCTCGACATAAAACAGATAGGCTTGCCGCTCCATCGTTTCAGCCTGTTGGCGCACATGCTCGATGCCGAGCGGCCTGACCAGCCAGTCGGGCCTGCGCTCGTAATAGCCCTTCACATGCTCGCGCCGGATCAGCGGAATGCGTTCGCCGAAACGTTCGCGGTGAAGCTCGATTAGCGAGTCGCGATGGCCGTCCTCTTCCTCGGCCATCTCCTCGAACACTTTGGCCGAATGCGGAAAGCTACCCGCCAGCCCATCGGCATAGGCGCGGTAGATGCGCCCGTCATCCTCCTCGGAAGAGATGGCGAGCGCCAGGATCTCTTGCTCCGAGAGCGACTCGAAAGGACGGCGGCCAAAACCGAAAACACGAGAAAGCATGAGAAATTCACCCCAGTTTAGAATAATTCTAAACTAGGGTTTGGTGTGCTCTTGGTCAATCGCGCCCGTCGGCCGGACGTTCAAAATTAGCCACTCCGGCGTTCTTCCGCCACCTCTTCTTCATTGGCGAATGTTCACCTATATAGCCGAACTTAAGCCAAGAGAAAGGAAACCGTAAATGCCGGCAAAATTGCCCACCCATGCATTTGACCCGAAACCCGTTCTCGACCTCATCGCCAGCATCGAGGGGGACCTGCAGCGCCTTAAAGGCTTGGTCGAGCAGCAGGTCGAAAAATTCGATCCGGCCAATCCGCACAACAAAGCGCCCGACGGCAAGCTGACAGAGGAGGGCGTCGAGTGCTGCTACCGCATGTTCGACGAGGGCAAATCGCGCTATTCGGTTGCCCAGCAGATGAAGATCTCCTTCGCCGCCGCCACCCATCGCTTCAACACTTGGCGCAAGATGGGCGGCGCCAAACGGAAAAGGACGCTTTTGGGGTGAGAACCCGGTTCGTCGCAGGCGAATTGAAAAGGTCCAGGGGACCTTTCAAAGGATTCGATCCCGGAGAGCTGCCGCCGGCAGCGGCCTCTGGCTGAGGCAATCAGCTACCAGACCGGGGCAATTGACAGCCATTCGTCAATTGAAGAACGCCCGAAGCCATAGCGGAGGGCCGGAGCGGCCAGTTCGCCGCAGGCCCAGCCCCATGGCGGTCGCCATATTTTGGAGCTTCCCAAAGCAGTCCATGCAGGCGCGACGGCGTGGTGGCGCTGGTGATGCGCGGACTGACTCGACGCGTTATCGGTTCAGACCTCGAGTTCGAGCGGCGAGGCTTTGAGGGATTTGAGCTTCAGCCTGTCGGGGTTGTGCTGTTTGGCCTCGGCGAGGAGAGCCTCGACCGCCTTCATATGAGCGATGTTCTTGTCCAGCTCGGTGGAGCGCGTGCCCTTCTTCGCAATGTAGGCGGCCTGCTGCTTGTCGAGATAGTGGGTGCTGCAGTTGAGCCATATGGTGAAGGGCTGGCCGGCTTCCGCGTTCGGGGAGAGCTTGTCGGCAACGCCCAGCCGGGAATCGAGCAGCACCTCGAGGACACGCAGGTCGGGGTTTTTGTCCTTGCCGTTGGCGCAGATCAGGTAGTGATCGGCGGTGATGCGCCTGGCGAAGGCGCGGTGCAGATTGTGCTCGGAACCGTGGTGCTGGAGCTTCAGCACGTCGACATGCAGCCCGGCGCCATCGGCGAGGCGGCCGTGATGGGTGAGGCCGGCGAGGATATCGTCGGCATGGCCATCGCCGGTCATGATGACGCGGGTGACACCGCCGCTAGCCTTCGGCTCTTCGAGCAGCAGCATGAGCGAGGCGAGGTTGGGCTCGGTGACGTCCTTGCGGTGGCCCAGTTCGTCGTCGATGGACACGCCGAAGCCGGGCGGGATCGGACCGTCGTTTTCTTCCAGCCACTCCTCGAGGTCCTGCAGCGAGCCCGCCTTCTTAGGGTTGTTGAGCCAGTTCTTCCAGTATTTGCGGAGGACTTCGAGATCCTTTTCGAACGGGCCGATGACGCGGATGGCGAGGGAGCTGTTGGCCGCGAGGCTGATCACCTCGTGGCCGCGGACCATGGCGAGGAGCTTGCCGAACTCGCCATTAAGAGGGATGTTCAACTGGTCGGCGGCGATGCGGCGGGACACCTTGATCGCCTCGGGGATCGAGTTGGCGATGCTGCGGAAGGCGTCGGCGAGCCGAAGCAGTGACGGGTTGGCCGAACTGGACAGCGTGTTAGCGCGGGCGGCGAGGACAGTGCCGATCGCCTCGGACTCATCCACCATGAGCTTGAACGCGTTGTGCCAGATACGCTTGACCTTAGGCGGTCTCCTGAACGGTGGCTTGCCGGAGGACTGGCCGTTGGCGTGCTTGTGGTCGAAAACGCGCCATTGCACTGTGTCCTCGAGCAGCTGCAGCACGCCGGCGATGTGATCCTGATCGACGTGCGAGACATAGACGAGGTCTAGTTGCTTGCCGGTGTCCTCGGCCCATTTGCCGAGATAGCCGCGCACCTCGGAGGCATAGGAGCCGGGCATACCGCCATCGGCGAGGATGGTGACGGCACCGGCCTCGATCAGCAGGCAATCGCCCTTGTCGGAGGGGAGCAGGGTGATTTTCATTATGCGGCCTCGGGCGGCGGGCGCCGGGTTGCAGGCCTGGCGGCACGGCGACTGGCAGGACGGCCCGGCGGGGCCGCGGCGGTGACGGTGGGTGCGGTAGCGAGCGGCGTGGTTTTCTTCAGCTCGGTACGGGTCAGCGCGTGGGAGGCTTCGGCGACGCAGGCGGCAGGAGAGATGACACCGAAGCCGAGGTCGTTCGTCCACTGGTAGGTGGCGCCGGGGAGGGGCCGGGCGGTGGCCTTAATGATGCCGAGGATCTGGGCAGCCGTGAGCGTCGGCTCGGCCGCCAGCATCAGGCCGATGACGCCAGCCACATAGGGGCTCGCCATGCTGGTGCCGGTCATTTCGATCCACGGGTCATCCGGACCGCCGAAGCCGTTGGCCGCGACGATGCCGGTGCCGGGCGCAGTGATGTCGGGCTTCAGCCGGCCGTCACGGGTCGGACCCTGGCTCGAGGTGATGTGAGCGCGGCGCTTCAGTTCATCGAGATTGGCGACGGAGACTATGCGTTGGCCGCAGGCGAGGGCGCTGACCGAGGAGGTGTCGACATGCGAGGCCTCGGTGAAGAACGACGGCCAGAAGTAGCTGCCGTCGCCCAAGTCGGCCGGGTCGTCGCGCTCGATCCAAGCATGGAAGGCGCCGTCGCGGATGACGAGGCCGTGCAGCCGGACCTGCCAGACGCCGGCAGGGATGCCGATGATCAGGTTGCTGCCGAAGAACGGCGTCAGGTAGGTGGCGATGTAGTTGGCGCCGTTGGTCGGGTGGTGCAACTCGTTGTAGACGCTGATCAATGTGCGGTCGGGCAACTGGTGGTTCTCGAGAAACTCACCGGGCTGGATCGGGCCGATCCAGTCGCCATCAGGCGGGCGGATGCTGATGGCGAGGCGATCCTGCGGCTCGTACCAGATCTCGAGCTCGTTCTCCGATGCATCCTTGATCTTGTCGCCGACGACCTGCCACTCGAGGATGTGGTCGAGGCCCTGGGCATCGATTTTGCCGCTCGCATGAATGCGGCCCATCATGTAGCCGAGATCGTCCGGAGCCTCGGGTCGTTCCTGGCCGGCGTTGCCGGCGGCAATGCAGATCGAACGGCCGGGCTCCGATAGCAACGCGTCGATCCAGCGGTCGAGGATGCTTGAACCGTCATGGGCGTGGCCGTTGGTCCCGAGGCTGATGTTGATCGAGATGGGGCGCTCACCGGCGAGATCGAGCAGGTAGTAGACGGCGTCGAGCAGGCAGGTGGAATCGTAGAACGAGGTGCGCCGGTCGATTTCGTCTTCCGGCAGCGCAATCAGCACCGCGGCGATTTCAGCTGCGCTGCAGAGACCGCTATTGCCGGCGGCGATGGAGGCGACATGGGTGCCGTGCGAGCCCACCACCATCTGCGATTGCGGCTCGAGATCGTGCGGCGAGACGTGAATCTTGGCGGCATCCGTCAGTGCGGTTTGCATGTCGGCGGCGGAGATCACCCGACCGCGCTTGAGGCCCTTGCGATTGCGGCCGACCTTGGCACCCTGATCCCAGATGCTGACAAACCGCGATTTGCCGCCGACGAGGAAATCGGTATGGGCCCAGTCGAAGCCTTCGACATCGATGATGCCGATCAGCATGCCCTTGCCGTCGCCGAGTTGGGCCGGAGCGACGCCCGGGACCCGGCGGGCTGGAGCGGTGCCGCCGGTGCTGCCCTTGATCGGACGCGGCAGCTTCAGGGCATCGGCCGGTTCGATAAAGATGGTGCCGGCGTCGCGCGCGAGATCGTACACTTCATCGAGGGTCATCCGGCGGGTCGCCATCCCGCGCAAGGTCTGCTGGCCAGCCACCGGTGGCAGTGAATCGGTGGAGCGGACGAAAACGCTGACCTCGACGGCCGCCCGCTGCGCCTGCACGTCGACCCCGTGCTTCTTGGCGGTGCCGCTGACCGGGGCGTCCTCGGGTGCGATAGCGGTAGCGAGCGGTGGAGTGGAGGCCGCAAGCTCCTCGGTGGTCACGCGCAGCGCCGGCTGCACTTCAGATTTCGCGGAACTGACGTCTGCGTCACAATTTGCGAACATCCGCAATTTCGGATGCTGGTTCCGCAGCACAACGTTCTGCCAGCTGTCACTCATCGCATCCGCCCCGTCGAATATTTTGAGGACGACAGACTCTTCTGAGGCGGAGGATGTCAGTTAATGTTGTCACAAGCAACAGAGTGGCGTGTATTTATCGTTGTAGTTGCAAATCGCGTACAGAACAGCGGGTTACTGGTAGGCGCCGATCAATAACATCGATCATGAACCACAAGTGAGGTTCATGATGGCGCCGCTGACTGCGCGTGCGCGATTGGAGGTGGCGAAGGCGGCGGCCTTGGCGAGTTCGGCGTGCGGCCGGGTAGGCACTGGACCCGGGGCTAATGAAGCGCTTCAACTACATTGCGCGCCAAGCGCTTCTTGCCCGCCACAAAACCATGTCCGCCACGAAGTTGTCAGAGTGGCCGGCTGCTGATGGGCACACCCCCCTTTCCTGCCCAAAGGCGAATTGTAACGGTCACATTTTTACAGTGGTGCGCGGCCTGGTTTTCCGTGCACCATGGGCGATCTCATTCTGCAGGACCTCCCCATGACCACCCCTCCCGGCATCGCCGATATCCGCGCCGCAGCATTGCGATTGTCCGGCTTGATAGTCGAAACGCCGCTGATCGAATCGCCGGAGCTGAACAAGCGCTTCGGTGCCAGAATCCTCTTCAAGCCGGAGACGCTGCAGCGCACCGGCTCTTTCAAGTTCCGCGGCGCCTATAACAAACTGTCGTCGCTGAGCGACGAGGAGCGCAGCCGTGGCGTCGTGGCCTTTTCGTCGGGCAATCACGCGCAAGGCGTCGCCGCGTCGGCGGCGATGTTCGGCGTCAAGGCGGTCATCGCCATGCCCACCGATGCGCCGGCGATGAAGGTCGGCAATGTCAGGAAAATGGGTGCGGTAGTGGTGCCGTTCGATCGTTTCCGCGATGACCGCATGACGGTGGTTCGCCCGTACGTGGAGAGGGGCATGGTCCTGGTCCCGCCATTCGACGATCCCGCCATCATCGCCGGCCAGGGCACGATCGGCCTCGAACTGATGGCGCAGGCGAAAGCGCTCGGCGTGAGCCTCGACGCCATTGTCATTCCCTGCGGCGGCGGCGGCCTGAGCAGCGGCATCTCGATTGCGGTCAAGGGCGCATCGCCGGCCACCGCCATCTGGGCGGTGGAGCCCGAGCATTTCGACGACACCTGTCGTTCACTGGCCAAAGGTGGCCGGGTTTCGATCGAACCCGGCCACACTTCGATCTGCGACGCGCTCCTCACCACCGAGCCGGGCGCGATCACCTTCGAGATCAACCGCAGGAATCTCGCCGGCGGCATTGCCGTTTCCGACAGTGCCGCGGCACAGGCCATGCGCGACGCCATGGCCCATCTCAAGCTGGTGGTCGAGCCCGGCGGCAGCGTCGGGCTGGCCGCGTTGTCATCGGGCGAGATCGAGCTATCAGGCAAATGCGTCGCCGTGGTGCTGTCCGGCGGCAATGTCGATTTCAGCACCTATGCTGAGATCATGGCGGCGGCATAGGGTGGCAAGCGGTTCCGGCTTCGCTCCGATGCCAAGCGTCATAGCGCTCCTGCGCGTCCAGTCGAACCATTCAAGGACTGACATGCAATGAAGCTGTACTTCAGCCGCAATCCCAATCCCCGCCTTGCGGTCGCGGTAGCGCGCTATCTCAATGCGAAGGTCGAGTTTGAATTCGCCTCCCCCTTCGCTCCCGGGCAGGCTGAGCGATATCGCCTGCTAAATCCAAATCTTTCACTGCCCATACTCGTAGGCTCCGGAAAAAGCCTCTGGGAGGCCGATGCCATAGCCTGCCGGCTTTCACGCGACGCGCATTCGGATCTCTGGCGCACCGGCGACGATGAACCCGAGATGATCCGATGGCTCAGTTGGGGTAAGGAGAACTTCGCGAGAGCTTGCGACGTCGTGCATTTCGAACGCGGGACCAAACAGCGGTTTGGGCTCGGCCCGATTGATCAGCACCGGGTTGAAGAGGGGCTGAGAGACTTCCGCACGGCCGCTGCAACACTTGAGGCCGAGCTTTCCGAGCGAGAATGGCTGGTCGAAAAGTCGGTTTCCTATGCCGACTTTCGAATGGCGACGTTTCTGCCCTTTAACGATGTCGCAAGATTGCCGCTCGACGATTATCCTTCTGTCAGCCGCTGGTATCGTCAGTTTGAAGAAATCGACGCCTGGCGCAATCCTTTCCAAGGACTGGACGCGCCTGAATTGCCGCCGGTCCCGGTTAGGCCAGACCCGCATAAATCTCGACCCGAATGATCATGCATCCAAGTGAGCTGAGCTGCTGTTCGCGTTGGAACTCCGCACTCAACCCATCTCGGCCATTTGCGTAGGCTGCTTGAGCTGGACTAGTCCAGAGTGCGGCGGAACCGCACCAGCGCCACACCGGCAAATAGCGCCACGAACACGACGAGCCAGCCGATTTCGGTTGCGACCGCCGGCAGTTCGGCGCCCTTCAGCATCACCGCGCGGATGATGCGCAGGAAATGCGTCAACGGCAGGACCTCGCCGAAAACCTGGGCCCAGCCAGGCATGCCGCGATAGGGGAACATAAAACCGGATAGCATGATCGACGGCAGGAAGAAGAAAAAGGTGAGCTGCAGCGCCTGCATCTGCGTGCGGGCCATCGTCGAAATGGTGTAGCCGAGCAGCACCAGCGCCAGCACGAAGATCAGGACTGCCGTCAGCAGCAGCGACATAGACCCGGTGAACGGAATGGCAAACAAAAGCTTCGCCGCCGCCAGCACCACCACCACTTGCACGGCGCCGACCGCCAGATAGGGCAGCACCTTGCCCAGCATGATCTCGAGCGGGCTGGACGGCATCGCCAGAAGGTTTTCCATCGTGCCGCGCTCGGTCTCGCGTGTCAGCGCGATCGAGGTCATCATCACCATCGTCATCTGCAGGATGACGCCAAGCAGGCCGGGCACGATGTTGTATTGCGAGATGCCTTCCGGATTGTAGCGTCGGTGGACAACGACCTCGAGCTGGCCTCGGGCGGTCTCGGCGGCCGTTTCCCGCATGCCGCGCGCCCGGAGCAGCGCCTGGTTGGCCACGGTGCCGAGCGTCGAGATGGCGCCGCTGGCGACCGCCGGGTCGGTCGCATCAGCCTCGATCAGGATTTGCGGCTGGTCGCCGCGCTCGACTCGCCGGGCAAAATCGGTGGGAATGGTGACGACGAAGGCGACGTCGCCACGCGCCATCAGGAATTCGGCCTCGGCGGCACTTTGCACGACATGGTCGAACCTGTAATAGCCGGTGGTCTGCAGCGCCGAGACCATGGCCCGCGTGTAGGGATCGCTGCTCATCGCCACCAAGGCTGCCGGCAGGCTCTTCGGATCGTTGTTGATGGCGTAGCCGAACAGCACGAGCTGCATCAGCGGCACGCCCAGCATCATGGCGAAGGTGATGCGGTCGCGCCGCATCTGGATGAACTCCTTGATCAGCAGCGCGCCGAGCCTGGCGAAGGAAAAGACGCTGTTTATCCCGTTTCTCATCCCATGTTGTCCTTTGAGTCGGACATGAACTGGATGAACACATCCTCAAGGCTGGTTTCGCCCGGCGAAACCGTGACGCCTTTGTGATGTTTCTCGACATCGGCAAGTGCTGCCTTAAGCGCCTTCCTGTCGGAGCCGACGACATGCAGCGTCGCGCCGAACGGCGCCACCTGGTCGACGCCGGAGCGGCCGCTGAGTGCGGCAGCAACCCGATCGAGCTGCGGGCCCTGCACGACGAAGGTCGTCAGGCCGGCATTCCTGACCACCTCGTCGACCGTGCCGGTGGCCAGCATCTTGCCGTAGGAGATATAGCTGATGCGGTGGCAGCGCTCGGCCTCGTCCATGTAGTGCGTGGAGACCAGAACGGTCAGTCCGCCGCTGGCCAGCCTATGGATCTCGTCCCAGAATTCGCGCCGCGCCTTCGGGTCGACGCCCGCCGTCGGCTCATCGAGCAACAGCAATCTGGGCTTGTGCATGATGCATGCGGCCAGTGCCAGCCGCTGCTTCCAGCCACCGGACAGCGTACCGGCCAACTGGTCCTTGCGCGAGGTGAGGCCAAGATCTTCCAGCGTCCTGCCGACATGCTCGTTAAGCGGCTTCAACCCATAGAGCCGCGCCACGAATTCAAGGTTCTCGGCGATGGTCAGATCCTCGTAGAACGAGAATTTCTGCGTCATATAGCCGACTTCACGCTTGATTCTCAGACTGTCGCTGCGGATGTCGAAGCCGAGCACCGTGCCTTCGCCCTCGTCCGGCGTCAGCAGGCCGCACATGATGCGGATGGTCGTCGTCTTGCCCGAGCCGTTCGGGCCGAGGAAGCCGACGATCTCGCCTTCGGCCACCGTCATCGTCACATGGTCTACGACGGTCTTGTCACCAAAACGCTTGACCAGGCCATGGACATCGATGGCGTTCATTTGCCGATATCCGCCAGATCGACATCGACGATCTGCCCCGGTTGCAGCGCGCTGGAGTCGCCCTCCGGCCGCGCCTCGACCAGATAGACCAGCTTCTGCCGGGTCTCGAGCGAGTAGATCACCGGTGGGGTGAACTCCGGGTCCGGCGACACATAGCTGATGCGCGCCTTCACGTCCGGCCCGCAGCCGCCGCAATGAACATTAAGCAGCGTGCCGACTTTCACCGACGAGAACGCACTTTCCGGCACATAGACGCTGAGCTTCACAGCGCCGTCCGGCAGCATCGAAATGACCGGCGCGGTCGGGCCGGCCGTGTCGCCCGGATTGCGGATCACATCGTTGACGCGGCCGGGCGACGGCGCCGCCAGCACGCGCTTCGACAGCCGCCATCGCGCTTGCTCCAGCGCCGATTGCGCTTGGCTGACCTGATTCTCGGCCGCCTTGATCGTTTCGGGCCGTGCCGGCAGGCCGCCGACGGCGAGATTGGCTTCCGCCTGGCCGACCTGCGCATTGGCTGTCTCCAGAGTGGCCGAGGCGGTGTCAAAATCGGCCTGCGTGCCGGTGCCGCGTTTGAACAGGTCGCTGGCGCGGGTGTATCTGCGTTTGGCGTCGGCGGCCTGCGCCTTGGCCATGTCGACCTGCGCCTTGAGCACCTCAATCTCTTCCGGCCGTTTGCCGACCTGCAGGTCGGCAAGTTGCGCCTGCGCCTGGGCAAGGGCCGCCTCGGCTTGCACGACGGCTATTCTTGCATCGGCGCTTTCCAGCGTCACCACCGGCGTGCCCGGCACGACGCGGTCGCCGCGCTTGACCGAAATCGTCTCCACCTGCGCCACCTCGATCGGCGCGAGCAGCACATAGTCGCCCTCGACATAGCCGACGGCGAGTGGTGCCGCTGGTGCGCAGGCGCTGAAAAGCAGAGCGGCGAGCGGCAGAGAGCAGAGGAAACTCATGACCTACGATCCTTCCGGGCGGCCAATATGGCCCCAAGATTATCCGTCACCGTCGCCGCAATCTTGACAGCCTCGGCGTCGCCGATCGCGCGCCAGCCCATGCGGCGCATCACCGCCTCGCGACCGATGCGGAAATAGACGACTTGGCCGATCAGCGTGAACACGGTGAGTCGGGTAGCCTCGCTTTCGGCCGGCTCGCCCGTCGCCTGCTCCCAGACCAGGCAGAGCCGGCGATGCGTCGGCTCGAACACGCCGTCATAGATGCGGTCGAGTGCAGCCGTCGGATGCGAAAGTTCACGCAGGACGAACTGCACGATCTCACCGGCCTCCGGCCTAGCCACGACGAAGGCCACCATCCGCTCCAATGCGGTGAACAGTTGTGCCCGCGCCGCTTCGGGGTCGCCCGCTTCTGAATCGCTCGGCGCCCGCAGATTGCCGATCGCCTGGCCGGCGATGGTCTGGATGGTGTCGACGATATAATCGGCCGCTGCCGCGCGAAGCCCTTCCTTGCCGCCGAAATGATAGGCGATCGAGCCGATATTGGCCTTGGCTTCTGCCGCGATCTCTCGCGTCGAGGTCCCGTCGAAGCCTTGTCGTCCGAACAGCTTCAGCGCCGCGCGGACAAGTGCCGCGCGCGTCATGTCGGCGGGAGACGTCTCGCGACGTGGAATTTTGGCGTTCGTTAGCTTGGCCATGATCAGCAATTTAATCAATCGAATGATTAAGGTCAACCCTAAGCCGTGTCCACCTTGCCATCTCCAGCCGCAGGCGCTTTAGTGCGAAGCCATGGTCAAGGAAATCGAGCGCAAGTTCCTGGTCTCCGGCAATGAGTGGCGGGATTTGGTCGAAGCGGACACCCGCATTCGCCAGTTCTATCTCGCCGCCACACCGGACCGCTCGGTGCGCGTGCGCGTCAGCAACGGCGCCTCGGCAAAGCTGACGCTCAAATTCGGCAGCAAGGTCCGCGAACGCGACGAATTCGAATATCCGATCCCTCTGGCGGAGGCGGAAGAGATGCAGGCCTTCGCGATCGGACATGTCATCGAGAAGACACGCCACCATGTTAGGCATCGCGGCCACCTCTATGAAGTCGATGTCTTCGGCGGGATGCTTGCGGGGCTGGTGGTTGCCGAGCTCGAGACGCCCGAGGACGTGCCGGACGAAATGCTGCCAGACTGGCTCGGCCGCGAAGTTACCGGCGAGCAGAGGTTCTATAACGCGTCGCTCGCGCTCGGGGGGATTCCGGAGATCGCCGCATGAGTTATCGCATCGATCCGCGCCTGCCGTTGACCGGGGAGGTCAGGCGCATCCTCGCCGAGGAGATCGGCAAGGCGCTGGTCCACCTGGACGCGGCGCATGACAGGCCGGAGCAGGCGCTGCACAAATGCCGCAAGCGGCTGAAGAACGCGCGTGCCTTGCTGCGCCTGGTCCGTTCCGGCGACGAAACGTTCTGCCTGGCCGAGAATCAGTGCTACCGACAGGTGGCAGCCCTGCTTGCCGGTCCGCGCGAGGCGACCGCGCTGGTTGAAACCATCGACCGGCTGGCAGCAAGCTTTCCCGAACAGAGCGCAGGCGGCGGTCTCGATGCGGTGCGCGAGACGCTCGTCGCGCGTCAGCACGAATTGCATGGCGGTGTCGGCCTCGACGCTGCAATAACTGCCGCGATTGCCGCTTGCGAGGAGGGCATCAGCCGGATCGATATGCTGGCCTTGCCCGACCAGCCCGAACAGGCCGCCGATGTGCTTGCCGAAGGCGCCCGCATCACTCTGCGTCGCGCCAGAAAGGCGCTGGACAAGGCAAGCTCCCGCGGCGGGGCCGACGATTTCCACGATCTGCGCAAGGCAGCAAAGACCCACGGCATGCATCTGTCGTTGCTCGGAAGGCTGTGGCCGATGCCGATCAAGGCCCGGCGCAAGGCGGTCGACGAACTCGGCGAAAGACTGGGCGAACTGCATGATGTGTTCGTCCTGCGTACGCTTCTCGATGCCGCCGACCGGCCGCTCGGCTCTCCTCAAGAAACGCGGCTCCTGAGCAAGCTGTTGAAGCGCTCGGAGAAAAGCCTGAAAAAGACCTGTCTCGCCGCCGCCGCCGATCTGTTCGGCGACAGCCCCAGGCGCTCGACAAGGAAACTCGCGCGCAAGGCGCGCGACGATCTGGCCGCTGCGTCGCAGGAGGACGCTGCCGCGCCCGGCGGCTGATTGGCGCTATTGCATTTAGCGAATAGCCTCTCACCCGGATTGCCAACCGAATTGCGAAGGGCAATTCGGGACAGTCAGACCGACCTGCCGCCCTTTTCCGCATCGTCAAGCCGACGCTGGAATACGGGTTCGACCACTGGGTCGTGACAGTGGGGCGGCAAGGCCGCCGAATAGCGGGGTTTTGCCTGGCCGCTGGCGCCGGCTTACGGACGCCCGCTCGATGCCTGATTGCTTAAGTGGTGCGTACGACGCGACGGCTTCCCTCCCACAGCGTATACTTCACCCGTCCCCCGGGGAGACCGGGTGGATTTCAGTTTTGGGATGGCGCCGCCTTACTCCAGCTCATGCGGCTTTTCGATCGGAGCGCCGGTGCCCCACAAGGCGCGCGCGAGCAAGTTCCGTCTGCCCTTGCGCGAAACAAGGTCGATGTCGCTGACAAGAATCGCGCCGCCCTCGCGCCGCTCCAGGGTGATCTTGCGGCTGTGGTAGGCTTCCAGCTCGGCGCGGTGCGCCACGCTGATGATGGTGACATCAGGCAATTCGTGGATCACCGTCTCCATCATCTTGTCCTGGCTCTTCTCGTCGAGCGCCGACGTCGCTTCGTCCAGCACGATGATATCGGGACTGTGCAAGAGCAGACGTGCGAAGGCGAGCCGCTGCTTTTCGCCGCCCGACAAGATCTGGTCCCAGGGCGCGTCTTCCTCGATCTTGCCCTTCAGATAATCGAGGCCCACCTTGTCGAGGGCGACGTTGATCTCGGCAATCGTCCAGTTGTCGGCGGGGGCGGGATAGGCGACCGCGCGGCGAAGCGTCCCTATCGGGACATAGGGGCGTTGGGGCAACATGAACAGCCGGCTGTCGGCATGGAAATCGACGCTGCCGCCGCCCCACGGCCACAGACCCGCGACGGCCCGCACCAGCGTGCTCTTGCCTGTGCCGGATTCGCCTGAAACCAGCACCCGCTCGCCCGGCTCGATCTCGACCTCGGTCTCCTTGACCACGCCGGTGCCGTCGTCGAGCGACACGGAGAGATTGTTCAGGCTGAGCATCGCACCGTCTTCGGTTTCGCCGTGCTGGATACGGCCCAGGGTGTCGCTCTGTTCCGCGCGCTCGAGCCCGTCGAGCGACATCATCAGCGAGGCTATGCGCCGCGCGGAGGCGTTCCAACCGGCAAGACGGGGGTAGTTGTCGACCAGCCATCCGAACGCGCCCTGCACGATGGCGAAGGCGGAGGCAGCCTGCATGACCTGCCCCAGGGTCATGCTGCCTTCGAGAAATTTTGGCGCGCAAAGCAAGATCGGCACGACCGGCGCAAACAGGCTCGACCCCTGCGACACCAGCGCCGTGCGCATGTGCTGGCCAGTAAGCAGCGCCCATTGCCCGAGCACATAGGCGAACGTTTTGTCGATGCCGCTGCGCTCCTCCTCCTCGCCGCCGAGCAATGCGATGCTCTCGCCGTTTTCGCGCACGCGCGTTAGCGTGTAGCGGAACTCGGCTTCCGCCTGATTTTTCTCCTCGGAGAGATGGACGAAATGGCGGCCAATGACCACCATCGAGGTGGAGGTGATGGCGGCATAGATCACCGCGGTGACGACGAGAAAGCCGGGAATGGTGACGCTCGAACCTCCGATCGGCAGGGTCAGCGCGCCGCCGATCGTCCACAGCACCACGATGAAGGTCGAGGCCGACAGAAACGCGTTGAGGACACCGGCGATGAAATCGACGGGTGATTCGGTAGCAATCCGCAGATCCTCCGAGATGCGGGCTTCGGGGTTCGTGTGGTCGCCGGCGACGAGGTTCAGCTGATAATACCGACCGTTGGCGAGCCAGCGCGCGATGACTGATGTGGTGAGCCACGAACGCCAGCGGCGCTGGATCGTCATGCGAAGATAGACCTGTGCTACGACAAGGCTTCCGCTTCCGAGTACGAGCGGCACGAACACGGCGCTCAGGAAATAAATGATGCGGGCGTTGCGTTGCTCGATGGCGTCGAAAATCGCGCGGTTCCAGACATTGATCCCATACTGGAAACCGACATTGACGCATATCAGGATCAACAGCCCGATCGTGAGCGGCCAGGCGAAACTGTCGCCGCGCCGGCTCCAGTAACCGCGCGCGCTGATCCAGAAACGCCTTAGCAGATATTTCTTGCGCGCCCGCTCGGCCTCTTCGGGGGTCAGCTGTGGATCGGGTTCGACGGCTTCCGGCGGCGGCGCAGCTTCGCCGACGACCTCGGACGCGGCTTCGGCAGTCGATGCCTTCTCTTCGCTCGATTTCTCCTGACGCGGTGTCTGGGCATCGCGCGATCTGGCGCCGTCGACCGATCTCGGTTTGGATTTCGCCTCGGACATACGGCCGACAACGGCCCAAAAATCAAAAGGTTTCATGATGCCCGCTCGATCCAGCAGCCAGCAGCGCCAAGGCTCTCCCGGTGTTCCAATACTCGCAACAGTCGCGCCTATGGTCGTTCTCGAATGACAGCCTTTGACCTGTCGAGTGTCGGCCATGGATCAAAGTGACATTCAGCAATGGGATAGCTTGTGCCAACAGGAGGCCACCGGCCGGCAAATCCTGGTTGCTAATCCGTCTCTGGTTTGCCCTTCAGTTGCGCCCGCGCATCCCTGATCGAGGCGGCGTATGTCACCAGCGGCCGCTTGACGCCGTGGTTGATCAGCATGCGACGTGTCTGCGGCGAAGCGCCTGATATGATGAAGCGCACGCCGGCGCGCCTGGCCTTATGCGCGGCGCCCTCGATGACATTGGCCGCCGTCGAATCGAAGAACGGCACCGCCGAGCAGTCGAGGATAAAGTTCCGGCGCTGGTCGGCGATGCGGTCGAGCACCGCACCGACAGTCGAGGCGGCGCCGAAGAAGAAGGCGCCCGA
Source organism: Mesorhizobium sp. M5C.F.Ca.IN.020.29.1.1 (assembly GCF_003997375.1). Lineage (NCBI taxonomy): Bacteria > Pseudomonadati > Pseudomonadota > Alphaproteobacteria > Hyphomicrobiales > Phyllobacteriaceae > Mesorhizobium > Mesorhizobium sp. M5C.F.Ca.IN.020.29.1.1. The sequence goes on from NZ_RZSW01000007.1 coordinate 22,719, forward strand.
AATCCTGTAAACGACGGTGTCGGCATCGCTGGCCTCGCTGGCATCGTAGGCGCTGGCCTGGTCGGCGACATCCTCCTGCACAAGTGACGGATCGGCCTCGACGGCGATGCTCTTGGCCATGCGGTCGATGAACAGGATCGAGCCCAGGGCGAAACCGACGACGATGCCTTCGGTGAGGTCACGGAAGATGACGATCAGGAAGGTCGCCAGCAGCACCAGCGCGTCGCCACGCGAAGCCCGCAGCAATGTGAGGAAGGCCTGCTTTTCGAACATGTTCCAGCACACCACTGCCAGCACGCCGGCCAGTGCCGCCAGCGGGATGTAGCTGGCCAGCGGTGCCGCCACCAGTATCAGAGAAAGCAGGATGGCCGAGTGGATCATGCCCGAAACCGGTCCATGCGCGCCGGCCCGCACATTGGTCGCCGTGCGGGCGATGGTGCCGGTGGTGCAGATGCCGCCGAACAGGGCGGACGCGATGTTGGCAAAGCCCTGCGCCACGAGTTCGCAATTGGAGCGGTGCCGCCTTCCTGTCATGCCGTCGGCGACAACGGCCGACAACAGCGATTCGATCGCGCCGAGCAGCGCAAAGGCTATGGCGTCCGGCAGGACGTCGATCACCCTGGCGAAGCTGATTGGCGGAAAGGCCGGCATTTGCAGGCTGCGCGGGATGCCGCCGAAGCGCGTGCCGATCGTTTCGGCAGGCAGGGAAAACAGCGCTACGACAAGCGAAGCCAGACCTATGGCGATCAGCATGGCTGGCCATTTCGGCCGCCACCGCTTCATCAGGGCAATGGCGAGGATGGTCAGTACGGCCACGAAGGTGGCGGCGAGATTGATCGTGCCGGCCGCCTCGCCAATCGCCATCAGCTTCGGCACCAGCGGTCCAGGTTCCTTGCCGGCAAGCTTCAGCCCGAACAGCTCGACGATCTGGCCGGAGAAGATGATGATGGCGATGCCGGCGGTGAAGCCGACGGTCACCGGATAGGGAATGAACTTGATGTAGGTGCCAAGCCTGAGATAGCCGATGGCGAGCAGGAAGATGCCGGCCATCATCGTCGCCAGCAGCAACCCGTCAACACCGACCCGCGCCACCGTTGCCGCCACCAGCACGATGAAGGCGCCGGCCGGCCCGCCGATCTGGAAGCGGCTGCCGCCGAGCGCCGAGATGAGGAAGCCGCCGATGATGGAGGTGTAGAGCCCGCGCTCCGGCGTCACGCCCGATGCGATCGCGATCGCCATCGACAGCGGCAGCGCGACGATGGCCACGGTCAGCCCAGCGATGGCATCGGCCGTGAAATGCTCTGATGTGTAACCCTCGCGCAGCACCGTCACCAGCTTCGGCGTGAACAATTCGGAGAATGTCGGCCGCACCGGTTGATGAATTGTCCGCCGGATTTGATCCATGGACTGCCTTCCTCTCCTGATGCATGTCGCCCAAAAGTGCACAGCGGTTTTGGGACAACGACATGCATTAAAACCAAGGAGGCGGCGGGATCGTCGGCAGGACTGTCGGCGGTCGCCGTCGCGACTTTGCGGGCTCAGCCTGGCGGCTTCTTCGGCACGATCGGCTTGAGGCGCACGCCCCTGCCGCCGCGCTCGCTGGCCTGGTTTTCGCCGATCAGTTCCACGCCGGCCTCATCGAGAGCCTGGATGACCTTCATCAGCGTGTCGACCACGCCCCTGACGACGCCGTCGCTCGCTTCCATACGCTGAATGGTGGGAAGCGAAACCCCGGCGCGCTCGGCGAGCGACTTCTGATCGATGCCGGCCAGCGCCCTCGCGGCGCGCATCTGCGCGGCAGTGATCATCGGCTAAACCCCCGTCTGAGTCTGCAGGTCCATATATAATACCATCATTGTGATGGTTCAAGCATCAGGATGCACATGTCAGACATGCACACCAGACCGTTTGCGTCCTGCAAAGCCTGCGCGCCAGCTGGGACAGCAGGCCCCAGCGCCGCAACTTCGAGGAGAATTAGCGCAGCGTCGTTCTGAACGGCCGGTTCAGCCGCCGTCGCTCTGCCCGCGCCATCGCTGTAGCGCCCATGCGGCCAGCCAGCACAGCATCGCCCAGGCGAAGCCGGCGCACCAGCCGGCCAGCACGTCGGATGGCCAATGAACGCCGAGATAGACGCGGCTGATGCCGACCAGCAGGGTCGTCAGCACCGCCAATGCCAGCACATAGATCTTGGTCGTTCGCCCAGGCAGGAAGCGCGACGCCATGCTGCCCAGCGTCAAATATGTCACTGCCGACAGCATCGCATGGCCGCTCGGAAACGAAAGCGATGCCACGTCGGCGAGATGCGAGACCAGATCGGGGCGCGGCCGGTCGATTCCGAGCTTCAGCGTGCTCGACAGGGCCTGCCCGCCCGCCACTGCGACGAGGACGAGAAACGCTGGTCCCAGCCTGTGGATCAGCAGCAGATAGACGATCACGGCGGCCGTGATCAATAGGAGCACGCTGGCGCTGCCGAGGCTGGTGATGTCGCGCATCGCCCCTTCCAGCCATAGCGGTCCGATCGGATTGTCGGGCTGGCCCGCTTCACGGAAGGCGAGCAGGATTTCCGTATCGAAGGCGTGCGGCGTAGTGTCTCGCGCCACCTCCATCAGTTCCTCAAACCCCCACAGTCCGCAGGCGATGACCAGTCCGGCGAGCAGCACCGGGAATTCGATTCTGTTGAGCAGCTTGCTTGCGGTATTCTTCATCGGCCCTCGCTGTTACGGCCTTTGCAGATAGGGCCCAAGCGTGATCAGTGCCACCGCTGCGATGGCGAGCACGATGCCGGTCGCCTGCAACGCATTGACGCGCTCGCCGAAGAAGACCAGTGCCACCACGTTCACCGACACCAGCTGGATCACTGCCGACAGGCTGAACGACACCGACATGCCGAATTCACGGATCAGCCTCAGCATGATCAGATTGCCCAGCGAGTAGAGCGCCAAAGTCAAAACGATCTTGCCGAGGCTGGGCGCCAGCCCCCATTGCTTGGCCGCCGTCGCCGCCAGCAGGAAGATCACCGTGGAAATGCCGAGCTGCCCCAGTCCCCAGAAACTCACTTTTTGTCCCTCTCGACGCGGTCCTTCCGCGCCTGCCGCTGATCTTGTTTCCGAAGCGCCGGTCGCGGTCAAGCGAGGCTGATCATGGACACGAAATCGGGGCTGGAAATTGGCCGGCAACGTCATCAAACTGTGATCTGCCGGCGATAGGCGGTCAGTCAAGCAATCGCTCCAGCCATCCCAAAGAAGCCAGAGGCAAGCCCCATGACTGAACATCGCTCCCCCGACACCCATTTCCGCACCAGCCTGCTCGAGGAAAACGATGGGCCAGGAACCAATCCCACCGACAACCAGACGATGGGCGAGATCATCGCCGCACGTTTCTCGCGCCGTGGTTTCCTGCAGGGATCGCTTGCGGCAACCGCCATCGCCGCCACCGTCAGCCCGCTGGCGCTGATCCTCGCCGACCATGCCCGCGCAGCCGGCGGATCGGCCTTCAGCTTCGACGAGGTCGAGGCGGGCGTCGACGACAAGCACCATGTCGCCGCCGGCTATGACGCCGACGTGCTGCTGCGCTGGGGCGATCCGCTGTTTGCCGATTCGCCGGAATTCGATCCGACAAAACAGTCGGCGCAAGCCCAGGAAAGACAGTTCGGCTACAACAACGACTATGTCGGCTATATCCCGCTCGACGGCTCGGCCGAGCATGGCCTGCTGGTGGTCAACCACGAATACACCAACCCGCATCTGATGTTTCCGGGCCTCGTCACTATCGTCGAGGGCGAGGCCGCCAAGCAGGCGCCGCTGAGCAAGGAACAGGTCGATATCGAGATGGCCGCGCATGGCGGCACCGTCGTCGAAATCCGCAAGGCATCAGGCAAATGGCAGGTGGTGCGCGACGGCAAGCTCAATCGCCGCATCACCTCCAACACCGAGATGGCACTGTCCGGCCCGGTCGCCGGCCACGACCGGGTCAAGACCAGTGCCGACCCGACCGGCACGAGGGTCTTCGGCACCGTCAACAACTGCGCCGGCGGCGTCACGCCCTGGGGCACCTACGTCATGGCCGAGGAAAACATACACGGCTATTTCTCGGGCGAGCTGCAGGAAGGCCACAAGGAAGCCGCCAACTACAAGCGCCTGGGAATTCCCGAAGGCGCCTATGAGTGGGCGGCGCATTACGACCGCTTCGACATCGGCAAGGAGCCGAACGAGCCGAATCGCTTCGGCTGGATCGTTGAAGTCGACGTCAACGATCCGACCTCGGTGCCAAGGAAGCGCACTGCCATGGGCCGCTTCAAGCATGAGGGCGCTGAATCGATCGTCGCCAAGGATGGCCGCGTCGTCTTCTATCTCGGCGACGACGAACGCTTCGACTATGTCTACAAATTCGTCACGGCCGGCAAGTTCAACGCCGAGGACCGCACCGCCAACATGGATCTCCTCGACGACGGCACGCTCTATGTCGCCAAATTCGCCGAGGACGGGGCGGTCGAATGGCTGCCCATCGTCTTCGGCCAGGGCCCGCTGACGGCGGAGAACGGCTTTGCCAGCCAGGCCGACGTGCTCATCGAGACGCGCCGTGCCGCCGATCTGCTCGGGGCCACCAAGATGGACCGCCCCGAGGATATCCAGCCAAATCCGACGACTGGCAAAGTCTACGTCATGTTGACCAACAATTCTAAACGCAAGACGGACCAGGTCGATGCCGCCAACCCACGCGCCGAAAACGCTTTCGGCCACATTATCGAGATCGTCGAGGACGGTGGCGATTTCACTGCCCCCAAGGGCAAATGGGAAGTGCTGTTGAAATGCGGCGATCCCTCGGTGGCCGAAGTCGGCGCCACCTTCTCGACCGCAACCACCGCCAATGGCTGGTTCGGCATGCCGGACAATTGCGCCATCGATGCGGCCGGCCGGCTCTGGGTCTCGACCGACGGCCAGGGCCCGAAGGCGACCGGCCGCACCGATGGCCTGTGGGCGGTCGACACCGAAGGCGAGGCGCGGGCGACATCAAAGCTGTTCTTCCGCGTGCCGATCGGCGCCGAAATGTGCGGCCCGCTATTCACGCCCGACGACCAGACCGCCTTCGTCGCGGTTCAGCATCCGGCCGATGGCGGCGAAGACTGGGAGGCTTTTGGCCGTCCCTCTTACTACGAGGACCCGTCGACCCGCTGGCCCGACTTCAAGCCCGATATGCCGGTGCGGCCGTCGGTCGTCGCCATCACCAAACAGGGCGGTGGCAAGATCGCGGTCTAAAGATCATCGCGCTCCCAGGTCCACGCTGGTAAATCGTGAAGGAGGGGTTTTGGCTCGACCGAAGCCCCTCCTTTTTCATGCCCACTTGCCAATTTATTCCCAATTGCCAACGGCTTCCGTTCAATTCTCGCTGCCACCGATGATTCGAAGCCCGCGGGCTTGCGGGTTGTCCCAATTCCGAAGCGCGGCACGCGGAATCTCGACCATGCCCTCCTTGCGCAATCGTTTCGACCACCTGCTCGAGGGCGCCGCGCCCAAGGTCACCCGGCAGGAGCTGACCCATGTCGAGCGCCTGGCGCTGGTCCGCCGGCATTGGCGATTTCTCGCTCGCCTATTCGACCGCCGTCCAGGGCAATCTTTCAGGGGATGCCGGCCTAGCCCGCGGCTCAGCGTGCTGTAAGCCGGTCAGTTCCGCAGCCGGTAGCCGGTCCGGAAGATCCACGCGACGATCGCTATGCAGATAAGCAGGAAAACGACGGTCATGCCGAGGCTGATGCCGATCGAGACGTCGGATTCGCCGTAGAAACTCCAGCGAAAACCGCTGACCAGATAGAGGACGGGGTTGAACAGCGTCACCGTGCGCCAGATGCCGGGCAGCATGTCGATCGAATAGAAGCTGCCGCCAAGGAAGGTCAGCGGCGTGATGATCAGCAACGGCACCAGCTGCAGCTGCTCGAAGCTTCTCGCCCAGATGCCGATGATGAAACCGAACAGGCTGAAGGTCACCGACGTCAGCACCAGGAAGGAGAGCATCCAGAACGGATGCTCGATAGTCAGCGGTACGAACAGCGACGCGGTCGCGAGGATGATCAGGCCGAGTATGATCGACTTGGTCGCCGCACCGCCGACATAGGCAATGATGATCTCCAGATAGGACACGGGCGCCGACAGCAATTCGTATATCGAGCCGACGAATTTCGGGAAATAGATGGCGAAGGAGGCGTTGGAGATCGACTGCGTCAGCAGCGACAGCATGATCAGCCCCGGCACGATGAAGGCGCCGTAGCTGATGCCGTCGATCTCGGTGATGCGCGAGCCGATGGCCGAGCCGAAGACGACGAAATAGAGCGATGTCGAGATGACAGGCGACACGATGCTCTGCAGCACGGTCCGAAAGGCGCGCGCCATCTCCATCTTGTAGATCGCCCAGACTGCTCGCAGGTTCATGCGTCCCTCCTCACCAGATTGACGAAGATCTCCTCGAGCGAGCTGTTTTGCGTGTCGATATCGCGGAACTGGATGCCGGCCGTCTCAAGGTCGCGGAGCAGCGAGGCGACGCCCGGCCGTTCGCTCTGGTTGTCATAGGTGTACGTCAGTTGATTGCCGTCCGGCGCAAGCTCCAGCGCGTAGCGCGAAAACGTCTCGGGTATGGTGGCGAGCGGACTGCGCAATTCCAGCAACAGCCTTTTGCGGCCGAGCGTGCGCATCAGTTCGGCCTTGTCCTCGACCAGCACGATTTCGCCGCGATTGATGACGCCGACGCGGTCGGCCATCGCTTCGGCCTCCTCGATATAGTGTGTGGTCAGGATGATGGTGACGCCATCCTCGCGCAGCCGGCGCACCATCGCCCACATGTCCTGGCGCAGCTCGACGTCGACCCCGGCTGTCGGCTCGTCGAGGAACAGCACTCTCGGTTCGTGCGACAACGCCTTGGCGATCATCAGCCGCCGCTTCATGCCGCCGGACAGGGTGATCGCCTTGGCGTCCTTCTTGTCCCACAACGACAGGTCGCGCAGCACTTTCTCGACGAAGGCGGGGTTGGCTGGCTTGCCGAATAGGCCGCGGCTGTAACTGACAGTCGCCCATACGCTCTCGAACGCGTCGATGGTCAGTTCCTGCGGCACCAGCCCGATGAGGCTGCGCGCGGCGCGATAATCCCGGCCGATATCGTAGCCGTCCACGGTGACCGTGCCCGACGAGCGGTTGACGATACCGCAGACGATCGAGATCAGCGTCGTCTTGCCGGCGCCGTTCGGCCCGAGCAGCGCAAAGATCTCGCCACGCTCAATGTCGAGGTTGATCTCCTTCAGCGCCTTGAAACCGGTGGCGTAGGTCTTGGTGACCCCGGAAATGGAAATGATCGATGGCATGGCTGAAAAAAACGGCTGCTTGAAAGGAGAACTGTTGGTTCAATCCGCTGAATGTCGGTGCGCGCAGCCGGAAGTCAATGGCACTCCTGACAGTTCTGGACATCGGCATGCGAAGACGCATCCACCGCTGCCGCAGTCCTGCGGCGTTCCGCCTCGCGTGACGCCACGCCGCTTTGACCGTTTAGCGCATCCGGCCTATCTTCTGCGACATAAGCAGCAGCCGGAGCCCACCATGGACCCGCTCATCCTTTCGCGCATCCAATTCGGCGCGAACATCTCGTTCCATATCCTGTTTCCGGCTATCACCATCGCGCTTGGCTGGATGCTGCTGTTCTTCAAGCTTCGCTACAACGCCACAGGCGATACCGCCTGGATGCGCGCCTATTTCACCTGGGTGAAAGTGTTCGCGCTGTCCTTTGCCATGGGCGTGGTTTCGGGCGTCACCATGAGCTTCCAGTTCGGCACCAACTGGCCGGGTTACATGGAGACCGTCGGCAACATAGCCGGCCCGCTGCTCGCCTATGAGATACTCACCGCCTTCTTCCTCGAGGCGGCGTTCCTCGGCATCATGCTGTTCGGCTTCCGCCGCGTCTCCAACCGCACCCACACGCTGGCAACCGTGCTGGTGGCCGGCGGCACCACCCTGTCGGCCTTCTGGATCATCGCGCTCAATTCCTGGATGCAGACGCCGGTCGGCTTTGAGATGCGCAACGGCGTAGCGCACGCAACCGACTGGTGGGCGATCGTCTTCAACCCATCGATGCCCTACCGGCTCGTCCACATGCTGCTTGCCTCCGGCCTGACGGTTTCGTTCCTGATCGCTGGCCTGTCGGCGCTGCGCTATCTCTATGGCGACCGCTCGGAATCGATGTGGAAGGCCTTGCGCACCGGTGTCTTCACCGCGGCGATCCTGATCCCCATCCAGATCTTCGCCGGCGACCAGCATGGCCTCAACACGCTCGAGCATCAGCCGCAGAAGATCGCCGCCATGGAGGCCAACTGGAACACCGGCCCCAATGTGCCGCTGGTCCTTTTCGCGCTTCCCGACGAGGCGGCAAGGGAGAACAAATTCGAAGTCGCCATCCCCGACGGCGCCAGCCTTATCCTCAGGCACAGCGCCAGTGGCGTCGTGCCGGGGCTGAACGACTTTGCCGGCAACCATCCGCCGGTCTTCCCGGTGTTCTGGGCTTTTCGCATCATGGTCGGCACCGGCGTCCTGATGCTCGTCGTCTCCTGGTCGGCCGCCTTTTTCCTTAAGCGCCGCCACACCCTGCCGAAACCGCTGGCGCTGGTTATGGTGCCGATGGCGCTGTCCGGCTGGCTGGCGACGCTGGCCGGCTGGTACACCACCGAGATCGGCCGCCAGCCCTGGCTGGTCACCGGTGTGCTCAAGACCGTCGATGCGGTCGGGCCGGTCGCCGGCAGCCAGGTCGCGCTCTCGCTTGCGGTCTATCTCATCCTCTACGCGCTGCTTCTGATCGCCTATCTCGGCGTGCTGGTCTATCTGGCGCTGAAGGCGGCGAAGGACGGCGATACCTCGCCGCTGCCGGGCGTTCTCGATGCGGCGCTGTCGCAGCCGGCGGCGAAATAGGAAGAACGGTGATGACCCTCGACTGGCCGACATTGCTCCCCCTCATCTTCGCCGGCCTGATGGGCCTTGCCATCCTGATCTACGTTATCCTCGACGGCTTCGATCTCGGCATCGGCATCCTGTTCGCGGCCGCTGAAGACGCCGAGCAGGACACGATGATTGCGGCAATAGGCCCGTTCTGGGACGCCAACGAGACCTGGCTGGTGCTGGCGGTCGGCCTGCTGCTGGTTGCCTTCCCGCTGGCGCACGGCACCATCCTCACCGCGCTCTACATTCCGGTCTTCCTCCTCCTTGTCGGCCTGATCCTGCGCGGCGTTGCCTTCGATTTCCGTGCCAAGGTACCGGCCGGCCGCAAGCATCGCTGGAACCGCATCTTCTTCCTGGGCTCGTTCATCGCCTCGCTGGCGCAGGGCTACATGCTGGGGATTTATGTTCTGGGCCTGGATGTCGGCCTCAGCGGCATGGCCTTCGGCGCTCTGGTGGCGCTCTGCCTTGCCGCCGCCTATGCGGCGATGGGCGCGGCCTGGGTCATCTACAAGACGGAAGGCGAATTGCAGAAGAAGGCGGTGCTATGGCTGCGCCGGGCGCTGGTGCTGACCGCGCTCGGCATGGTCGCCGTCTCGCTGGCCACGCCGCTCGCCAGTCCGCGCATCTTCGACAAATGGTTCGTCTGGCCCGCCATGCTCTATTTGTCGCCGCTGCCGATCCTGTCGGCGGTGCTGTTCGCCTGGCTGTGGCGGCAGACCTTTCACCTGCCTAAAGCAGACGACCGCCACGCGCTGACGCCGTTCTTGACACTGGCCGCCATCTTCACGCTGGGCTTTGCCGGGCTCGCCTGGTCGTTCTATCCCTTCGTCGTGCCCGACAGGCTGACCATCTGGCAGGCGGCGTCCGCGCCTGAAAGCCTCGCCATAATCCTGGCCGGCACGGTGGTCGTGCTGCCGGTCATCATTTTCTATTCGTTTTATGCATACCGCGTGTTCGGCGGCAAGGCGACGGATCTGACCTACGACTGAGGCAACCGCCGCACTGCACAACATTTAGGCGGCCTGCCAGTCGAGCGGCATTGGGTCGTGAAGAAAGCCTTCCCCCATCCTATTGAGAAAGCCCGATTCGAGCCGTTTTCGATGGTTTGGCATGCCTGTTGCTTTGCCCTGACGACCAATTGGTTTTGCTCAAAAGATCAGCTCTTGTTGGCGGCCAAAACCAGCACCGGTTTTTCGCTGTAAAGGTCTGGGAATAGCGTCTTCAAATTCTCGATTTTGGGCAGGTCGTTGTAGACGATATAGGGGTAGGTCGGGTTCAGCGTCAAAAAGTCCTGGTGATAGTCTTCGGCCGGATAGAAGGTTTTCCCGGTCTCCAGCGTGGTCACGATCGGCTCCGGAAACACCTTGGCCTTGTCGAGCTGGGCGATGTAGCTCTCGGCGATCTTCTTCTGGGCGTCGCTTTCGGCAAAGATCGTCGAACGGTATTGGGGGCCGCGGTCCGGACCCTGATAGTTCAGCTGCGTCGGGTTGTGCGCGACCGAGAAATACACTTGCAGCAACTGGCCGTAGGTCACTTCTGACGGCTCGTAGGTGATCTCGACGGCTTCGGCGTGCCCGGTGCGGCCGGTGCCGACCGTCTCGTAGACGGCGGTGTCCTTGTCGCCTCCGGCATAGCCGGACACGGCGCTGGTCACGCCCTTGACGTGCTGGAACACGCCCTGCACACCCCAGAAACAGCCGCCGGCGAAGATCGCCTTGGCGGTGGCGGCGGCGGGTTTTTCGTCCATCGCCGGCGGTGGGATCACCACCGCCTTCTCGGCCGAGATTGCCGGCGTCTGCCACAAGGCGGCGCCGGCCGCCGCAAGCATCAGCGCCGCGAGCGCGCCCCTGGCGAAGTTCGTCAATCGTTTCGCGGCGGGTTTTTCAATGCCGGTCATCTCTGATCTCCCATGCATGAGTTTAAGACTATACGACAGATAGGTCCGTCGCGGTTTCACGTTGCCGTGCGGCGCGTGCATCGGCCGCGCCCCGTTCCGGACGCGGCCTACTTGGCCGTCCCCATTTCGTTGCAGGTCTTGGTCGCCGCGTCCTTTTTCATCGCGTCGGTTTCCACGGTAGCCTTGTCCATGCAGTCCTTCATCTTTTCGGCCGCCATCGGATCCGCGGGCTTCATCGCTTCGGTCGCTGGTTTCATGGCGTCAGTCGCCATCGCATCGGCCGGCTTCATCGCATCTTCGGCGCGGGCAATGCCGGCGGCAAAAAGCGCCGTCGAGCAAAGCGCGAAGGCAAGTGCCGGCAAGGTCAGGCGGTTGGTCATGGTGGTCTCCCAGAGTTGGTGGCGCGCCGGAATGGCGATCACATCGGTTCTTCGCCGCCGCCTGGGCCTTCGTTACAGCCATCACCGCTTCGTGATCGTTCTTGCCTTCACCCACAAGGGAGAAGGCAAGTGTCACCTCCGCGCGCTTCGAACTCGCCACCGTCGCCCGCAACAAAAACGCCGCCCGTGGCGACCGGACGGCGTTGGAACGAGATGTATGCGAATGCGCGTCCTCTCTGGACGCGACCTGTCCAGCCTATTGCGTAAGCACTGTTTGCGAAGGCCGCTGATTGAAATCGCATTTGCCTGTCACGGTGTAGAAGAAGTCGGCGTTGGACACCGGAGCCGGTACGGGATTGCCGCCATCTTCCCAGGCCTGCTGGCTGGGTTGGCCGCACGGCACGGCGGTGAAGATGTCCACCAGTTTGCCGTTCGCGACTTCAACGCCGTCGATGTACAACCGGTTCGATGTGTTCGCGTCGTTCGACTTGAGCTTGGGTATTTGGGCCGACGGCACATCCATCTGCAGATACAGCACATCCATCAGGCTGACGTCGATCACCGCGCCGGCGCCGTTCGCGGGATACATGGTGTTGGTGCAGGTGGTCAGGTATTTCTTGTTGCCGCTCGTTTGTGTAATCGCGCCGGACGGCAGGCTGTTGAAATTCTGCACCGTCTTGGTCGTGCATTTTTGTTCCTGGACCTTCGTGCTCGTCGATCCATTCACCGTATACACTGTCGACGTGCCGTAGCCTTTCGGATCACCAAAGTTGTTGTAGACATAGGTGATCTTCATCAACGGGTTGACCGCCGTCTCGCCGAATTTCGTGCCGTAGAGCGTCATCGTCTTGTTCCAATGGCCCGATACCTTGTTGACCTTGAACGTGGTCTGCACCAGCGCCGGCCTCTTGCGCACCGCCGACGCGACGCCGATCTGCACCGTGTCGACGTGGGCGATCTGCATGAAGTTCGTCGGCATGGCAAAGCTGGCCGAAGCATTGATGCTGGCGGTGCCGTCGGCAGCGACGACGAAGCTGTCGAGCTTGGCGGTGCCTTGCCCGCTATTGGCCGTAAACGACTCCTGCAGTTTCACCTGACGGTCCGCCAGTGACGTGCTGGTTGGCAGCGTCGTGATCGACAGGGTCGCGGCATCGAGCGCATTCTGCATCGATCCCTTGGTCGCAACGGCTGAGTTGTAGTCGATTGAAAAGCCCAGAGCGGCACACATCGGGATAAGCATGATGGCGAGTATCGGCGCGAGGGAGCCGCTCTCGGAATTGAGAAAATGATGTCCAGATTGTGGCATTGCTTGGCCCCCCAAACGGTGACAGGTCGTTGCCTGTCACGCAGGGCGCGAACTATGCACTAATCCGGTGGATCAAAGCTTAACGGTGTTGCGCCCCCCGGCAGCGCAAACCTCAGCGATTGCTTTGGCCGCACGCCCGGCCGCTTGCCCGGGCAAGCTGCCCCTGCTAAAGCCGCCCCATCATGACCACGCCGATCAAGAACATCCGCAATTTCTCCATCGTCGCCCATATCGACCATGGCAAATCCACGCTCGCCGACCGGCTGATCCAGCTGACCGGCGGGCTGGAGCTGCGCGACATGAAGGAGCAGGTGCTGGACTCGATGGATATCGAGCGCGAGCGCGGCATCACCATCAAGGCGCAGACCGTGCGGTTGAAATACCGCGCCAACAATGGCGAGGACTATATCCTCAATTTGATCGACACGCCCGGCCATGTCGACTTCGCCTACGAAGTGTCGCGGTCGCTCGCCGCCTGCGAGGGCTCGCTGCTGGTCGTCGACGCCTCGCAAGGGGTCGAGGCGCAGACGCTGGCCAATGTCTACCAGGCCATCGACAACAACCACGAGATCGTCGTGGTGCTGAACAAGGTCGACCTGCCGGCAGCCGAGCCCGAGCGCATTCGCGAGCAGGTCGAGGAGGTGATTGGCATCGACGCCTCCAACGCCGTGCTGATCTCGGCCAAGACAGGGCTCGGCATTCCCGACGTGCTGGAGGCGATCGTCAATGATTTGCCGCCGCCGCGCGAGGGCGACATCGCCGCACCGCTGAAGGCGATGCTGGTCGACAGCTGGTACGACGCGTATCTCGGCGTCATCGTGCTGGTCCGCATCATCGACGGCGTGCTGAAGAAGGGCCAGACCATCCGCATGATGGGCACCGGCGCGAAGTACCTGGTCGAGCGCACCGGCGTCTTCACCCCTGCCCGCATCAACGTCGACGAGCTCGGCCCCGGCGAGTTCGGCTTCTTCACCGGCTCGATCAAGGAAGTCGCCGACACTCGCGTCGGCGACACCATCACCGAAGACAAGCGCCAGTCGGCGCACGCTTTGCCCGGCTTCAAGCCGGCGCAGCCGGTGGTGTTCTGCGGCCTGTTCCCGGTCGACGCCGCCGATTTCGAGGACCTGCGCGCCGCGGTTGGCAAACTGCGCCTCAACGACGCCTCCTTCTCTTATGAAATGGAAACCAGTGCTGCGCTCGGCTTCGGCTATCGCTGCGGGTTCCTCGGCTTGCTGCATCTCGAAATCATCCAGGAGCGGCTGGAGCGCGAGTTCAATCTCGACCTCATCGCCACCGCGCCCTCGGTCGTTTACCGGCTGCTGTTGAACGACGGCACGACAAAGGAATTGCACAACCCGGCCGACATGCCCGACGTGGTCAAAATCCAGGCCATCGAGGAGCCGTGGATCCGCGCCACCATTCTGACGCCGGACGAGTATCTCGGCGGCATCCTGAAACTCTGTCAGGACCGGCGCGGCATCCAGGCCGATTTGTCCTATGTCGGCAAACGCGCCATGCTGACCTACGACCTGCCGCTCAACGAGGTCGTCTTCGACTTTTATGATCGCCTAAAATCGATCTCCAAGGGCTACGCCTCCTTCGACTATCACCTGACCGACTACCGCGAGGGCGACCTGGTCAAAATGTCGATCCTGGTCAATGAGGAGCCGGTCGACGCGCTGTCCATGCTGGTCCACCGTACGGCAGCGGAAAAGCGCGGCCGGCAGATGTGCGAGAAGCTGAAGGAGCTGATCCCGCACCATCTGTTCAAGATCCCGATCCAGGCCGCCATCGGCGGCAAAGTCATCGCCCGCGAGACGATCTCGGCACTGCGCAAGGACGTCACCGCCAAATGCTACGGCGGCGACGTCTCGCGCAAGCGCAAGCTGCTCGACAAGCAGAAAGAGGGCAAGAAGCGCATGCGCCAGTTCGGCAAGGTGGATATCCCGCAGGAGGCGTTTATCCAGGCACTGAAGATGGGGGACTAACAACTCTATCTATCTGGTAACAACAATGGGTGGGGTACCATGAAAATAGAAGAATTTTCTGCCGCTCTTAGAGACAAGCGCTCATTGTTCATTACATCCCCATTAACCAGTATGTTAGTGTATTTTCTTCGCGTTGGAGCAATCGAGTCATATGCCAACCTATTAGTGCGCTTTGCGGGGCAAACTGTGATCGATGGTGGCTCTATCCTTGTGAGCAGCCGGACACAGCCTCAAGCGCGCGCCGGCTAGTTATTCGGCGCCCTGGTACTT
>NZ_RZSW01000800.1:0-2030 GCF_003997375.1 Mesorhizobium sp. M5C.F.Ca.IN.020.29.1.1
TGCTGGTAACGGCCTTGTTCATCGATGGCGCCTCAGTGTTCGCGGCACTTGGCGTCGGCCTGGCCTTCTGGCTGATCTGCGGCGCGCTCACCGATATTGCCGTCAAGTCCGGCTTCGGCACTGTCGCGCCCGGCGTCATGCTCAGGCGCTTCGCCGGCCTGCCGCGTTCGGTCTTCGGCACCGCACTCGCCCATCTTGGCCTCGGGCTGACGACGCTGGGCATCGTCGGCACGCTTTGCTTCGGCACCGAGAAGATCTTGTCGATGCATGCTGGCGAGACCGTGCAACTGTCCGGCCACGTGCTGCGTTTCGAAGGGCCCTATCCGGCCCAGGGACCTAACTATAGCGAGGATCGCGGCCGCTTCGCTCTGCTCGGCGCCGATGGAAGCACTACCGCTGTAATCACCTCCGCCAAGCGCTCCTATCCGGTCCGACAGATGACGACGACCGAGTCCGGTATCAAGACGATCGGTTTCAGCCAGCTCTATCTCTCGCTTGGCGACGAGGGGACCGACGGTTCCGTCGTGGTGCGGCTGTGGTGGAAGCCGCTGGTGACGCTGATCTGGGGTGGCGGCCTTGTCATGATGGCGGGTGCCGCGATGTCGCTCATGGACCGGCGCCTGCGCGTCGGGGCACCGTCCCGCCGTCGCAAGTCGGCGGGCGCCGTACCTTCCGCGAGCCTGCTATGACCGCAAGATTTTCACTGGTCTCCCTAGTCTTGCTGCTGACGCTGTTGTTTGCCGGCGCCGCACTTGCGGTGAAGCCCGACGAGGTTCTGGCCGACCCGGCGCTCGAGGCGCGGGCGCGGACGCTTTCGGAGCAGCTGCGCTGCATGGTTTGCCAGAACCAGTCGATCGACGAATCCGATGCAGACCTTGCCCGCGACCTGCGCGTGCTGGTGCGCCAGCGCCTCGTCGCCGGCGACACCGACCGGCAGGTGATAGACTACATCGTTTCCCGCTACGGCGAGTTCGTGCTGTTGAAGCCGCGCTTCAGCCTGCGCAATGCGCTGTTGTGGGGTACGCCGGTGTTTCTGCTCTTTGCCGGCGGGATTTTCATAGTATTGACCGCCCGGTCGCGCCGTTCGACGGCAACCAATGCGTTGACCGCCGAGGAGCAGGCGGAGCTGGACACTATTTTGCACCGGGACTGAAGGCGGCGGCCGCCCGCAAACATTACAAAAGTTTCATGCACCGGAAATGGCGCCGTAATGTGTGCGCCCCTATTTCTCTTGCCCGAGGATGCCGACCGAAGCGCATCCCTTGAAAGAGGATACGAGACCCATGAATATTGCCCCCAATTCAAATCCCCGCACCCGCAAACGCCTGTTGGCTGCCGCCGCTTCAGTGGCCATTGCCGGCGCGATCGGCTTCGGCGCGGTTGCCACCGGGACAGCCCCGGTCCTGGCCGAGGCGGTGCGTGTCGAGGCACCGCAGGTCCCGAGCTTCGCCGACGTCGTCGAGCGCGTTTCGCCGGCGGTCGTCAGTGTCCGCGTCAAAGCCAAGATAGAAACGACCGCCGACGACGGCTCCGACCTGCCCGACGCCTTCGGCAATCTTCCCGACGATCCGCAATTGCGCCGCTTCTTCAGGGAGTTCCGTGGCTTTGGCGATCAGGATGGCCGGGATGGAATGCGGCGTTTCGAACGCCGTGACCGCCAGCCGCGGCCGGTCGCCCAGGGTTCCGGTTTCTTCATCTCCGAGGATGGCTACCTCGTCACCAACAACCATGTCGTCGGAGACGGCTCGTCCTTCACGGTGGTAATGCATGACGGCAAGGAACTCGACGCCAAGCTGGTCGGCACAGATCCGCGCACCGACCTCGCTGTGCTCAAGGTCGAAGGCGACGGCAAGTTCACCTATGTCGACTTCGCCGACGATTCCAAGGTTCGCGTCGGCGACTGGGTCGTGGCCGTCGGCAATCCGTTCGGCCTCGGCGGCACGGTCACCGCCGGCATCGTCTCGGCCCGTGGCCGCGATATCGGCGCCGGCCCCTATGACGACTTCATCCAGATCGACGCCTCGGTGAAC
>NZ_RZSW01000801.1:0-2025 GCF_003997375.1 Mesorhizobium sp. M5C.F.Ca.IN.020.29.1.1
GGTCAAGGACATGCGCAACCGGTTTCTTGTCAGCCTGGTTTTCACGCTGCCGATCTTCGCCATGGAGCCGATGGGCCTGGGCGAGCCCTGGTTGCGCCCGCCTTTCGGGCTGAGCGAAGACGTGGCGATGTTTTTCCTCGCCAGCGCCGCCATCCTCTATCCTGTCTGGCCGTTCCTGGTTGCCGCCTGGCGGGCCCTGCGCAACGGCGTCCTCAACATGGCCGTGCTGGTGGTGCTGAGCGTCGGCACCGGCTATCTGTTCAGCGTCGGCGCGACCTTCTTCTTCGAGGGGCAGCAGTTCTATGAGGCTGCGAGCGTGCTGCTCGTGTTCATCCTGCTCGGCCACTGGCTGGAGATGCGCGCCCGCGCCGGGGCTTCGGCCGCAATCAGGGCCCTGCTCGACCTAGCCCCGCCCAAGGCCACCGTCTCGCGCGATGGCAAGGAGGTCGAGGTTGCGACCGCGGACGTCGTGCTCGGCGACATCGTGGTCCTGCGCCCGGCAACAAGCTTCCCGTTGACGGCGAGGTGATCGAGGGCGGGTCGACCATCGATGAATCGATGCTGACCGGCGAGTCGATGCCGGTGACCAAGAAGGTCGGCGACAAGGTGATCGGGGCGACGATCAATAAGAGCGGCACGCTGCGCTATCGCTCGACCAAGGTGGGCGCTGACACGGCCCTGGCCCAGATCGTCAAGCTGGTCCAGGAAGCCCAGAATTCGAAGGCGCCGGCGCAACTGCTCGCCGACCGTGCCTCGCAATGGCTGGTGCTCGCCGCGATCGTCATCGGGCTTGCGACCTTCGCCGTCTGGTTCTGGTGGCTCGGCCAGCCGCTGCTATTCGCGATGACCTTGACCATCACTGTCTTCGTCATTGCCTGTCCCGATGCGCTTGGCCTTGCCACGCCGATGGCCGTCATGGTCGGCACCGGCCTTGGCGCCGCAAACGGGATCCTGTTCAAGAATGCCGCCGCTCTCGAGGAGGCGACCAAGCTCAACGTGATCGTCTTCGACAAGACCGGCACGCTGACGATGGGCCAGCCCAAGGTCGTCGAAATCGTCCCCGCGGCCGGCGTTTCACCCGACGAGGTTCTGCAGGTCGCGGCTGCTGTAGACCAGGGGTCGGATCACCCGCTGGCCGTCGCCATCGTCGAGCGAGCCAAGGACCTTAAGCTTCCCAAGGTTTCAGGCTTTCTGAATATCGAAGGCAAGGGCGCCAGCGCCGCCGTCGGCGGCAGTCCGGTTTTCCTCGGCAACCGGCGCCTCATGGACGAGCAGAAGATCGATCTTCTGAGGCTCGGCGAGAGGGCCGAGACGCTCAAGGGCGAAGGCCGCACCGTCATTCACGTGGCGCGGTCCGGCAAGCTGCTCGGGCTGATCGCGATTGCCGACACGCCGCGCCCGACCGCCATCGCAACGATTGCCAAGTTGCATGAACAGGGTGTGCGCGTGGCGATGCTGACGGGCGACAATGCTGGAACCGCCAAGCGCATCGCGGACATGCTCGGCATCGACATCGTCCTGGCCGAAGTGCTGCCGGGGCAGAAGGCCGACAAGATCAAGGAACTGCAGGGACAGGGCCTGAAGGTCGGCATGGTCGGCGACGGCGTTAACGACGCGCCGGCACTGACGCAAGCCGATGTCGGGTTCGCCATCGGAGCGGGCACCGATGTCGCTATTGAAAGCGCCGACATCGTGCTGATGAAGAGTGATCCCTATGACGTGGTCGGTGCAATGACGCTTTCGCGCGCCACGCTGCGCAAGATGCACCAGAACCTGTGGTGGGCGGTCGGATATAATGTCATCGCCTTCCCGATCGCGGCAGGCATGTTCTATCCGTTCTTGCTAGGCCCCGAGATTGCGGCGCTAGCAATGTCGGGCAGCTCGGCGCTCGTGGCGGTCAACGCGCTGCTGCTCAAGCGAACCAGGCTCGAAGGCATTCGACCTGCCGCTGCATCAATAACCGAACGCGTCGCTCGTCAGCACCCGAGCGGCGCGCAGGCATAAGCGTATCGATGCAAGCTCGCC
>NZ_RZSW01000802.1:0-2024 GCF_003997375.1 Mesorhizobium sp. M5C.F.Ca.IN.020.29.1.1
CCTCCTTCCTGTGGCGCTCCGTTGCCGACGAGGCCGAACTGGCAAAGCTGCCCGAGTCCGAGCGCTACGGCTCCGAGATCGACGCCCGCCAGGTCTTCGACCGCCTCGCCGGTACCTGGACCTATTGGGGCTGGAAGGGCGGCTACTTCAAGTCGGAGGAAGATGCGCGCGCCTTCCGCGACGAGCTCGCCTATATGCTGGCCACCCAGCGCGTCGCGCCGAACTCGCCGCAATGGTTCAACACCGGCCTGCACTGGGCCTACGGCATCGACGGCCCGAGCCAAGGCCACTTCTATGTCGACCCGTTCACCGGCAAGCTGACCAAGTCGAAATCTTCCTACGAGCATCCGCAGCCGCATGCCTGCTTCATCCAGGGCGTGCAGGACGATCTCGTCAACGAAGGCGGCATCATGGACCTGTGGGTGCGTGAAGCGCGCCTGTTCAAATACGGCTCCGGCACCGGCTCCAACTTCTCGTTCCTGCGCGGCGAAGGCGAAAAGCTGTCCGGCGGCGGCCGTTCGTCCGGCCTGATGAGCTTCCTGAAGATCGGCGACCGCGCGGCGGGCGCCATCAAGTCGGGCGGCACGACGCGCCGCGCCGCAAAGATGGTCATCGTCGACGCCGACCATCCCGATATCGAGGAATTCATCGACTGGAAGGTCAATGAGGAGCAGAAGGTCGCCTCGCTGGTCACAGGCTCCAAGATCGTGAAGAAGCACCTCGAAGCGATCATGAAGGCCTGCATCAATTGCGAAGGCCAGGACGACGATTGCTTCGACCCGGCGATCAACACAGCGCTGAAGCGCGAGATCAAGGCGGCCAAGAAGGACGGAGTGCCGGAGAACTACATCTACCGCGTCATCCAGTTCGCCAAGCAGGGCTACACTTCGATGTCGTTCAAGACCTACGACACCGACTGGGATTCGGATGCCTACCTCACCGTTTCGGGCCAGAACTCCAACAATTCGGTCTCGCTGAAAGACGATTTCCTGCGCGCCGTAGAGCAGGACGGCGACTGGCACCTCACCGCCCGCAAGGACGGCAAGGTGCTGAAGACGCTGAAGGCCAGGGATTTGTGGGAAAAAATCGGCTATGCCGCCTGGGCGTCGGCCGATCCGGGCCTCCACTTCAACACGACGATGAACGACTGGCACACCTGCGCCTCGGCCGGTGCGATCCGGGCGTCCAACCCGTGCTCGGAATACATGTTCCTCGACGACACGGCCTGCAACCTGGCCTCGATCAACCTGCTGCCCTATCGCAACGCCGACGGCACCATCGACATATCAGCCTACGAGCACACGGTTCGGCTGTGGACCATGGTGCTGGAAATTTCCGTCATGATGGCGCAGTTCCCGTCGAAGGAGATCGCCAAGCTCTCCTACGAATACCGCACGCTCGGCCTCGGCTACGCCAATATTGGCGGCCTGCTGATGACCTCGGGCATTCCCTATGATTCCGACGAGGGCCGCGCAATCTGCGCAGCACTCACCGCTGTTATGACCGGCACGGCCTATGCCACCTCGGCCGAAATGGCCGCCGAGCTCGGCGCCTTCCCCGATTACGACCGCAATGCGCAGAACATGCTGCGCGTCATGCGCAACCATCGCCGCGCTGCCTATGGCGACAAAGACGGCTACGAGAAACTCGCCGTCAACCCGGTGCCGCTGGTCGCCTCCGACCTCAAGCAGCCTGAGCTTGCCGCCCATGCCAAGGCTGCCTGGGACCGCGCCATCGAGCTCGGCGAGGAGCATGGCTACCGCAATGCGCAGGCGACCGTAATCGCGCCGACCGGCACGATCGGCCTGGTGATGGATTGCGACACCACCGGCATCGAGCCCGACTTCGCGCTGGTCAAGTTCAAGAAGCTGGCCGGCGGCGGCTATTTCAAGATCATCAACCGCGCCGTTCCGGAAGCACTGCGTACGCTCGGCTATTCGGAAAGCCAGATCGCCGAGATCGAGGCCTATGCGGTCGGCCACGGCAATCTGAACCAGGCGCCAGCCGTCAACCCCGGCTCACTC
>NZ_RZSW01000803.1:0-2022 GCF_003997375.1 Mesorhizobium sp. M5C.F.Ca.IN.020.29.1.1
ATCTGGACGATGCCGTTTCGTCATCGTCGAGGAAGGCGACGAAATCCGCCATGCTGGCGTCGAGGCAGGCGTTGCGGGCGATCGAGATGTTGCGCGCCGGGCAATGACGATAGCTGATCGGCAGCTTCAACGTCTCCGCCAGCGTCGCCACCAGCAACTCGGCCGTCGGCCCGTCATCATTGTCGGCGACGATGACGCGAATGTCGAATCCCGAAGGCACCTCCAGGGCGGCTATGGAGCGAAGCGTGTCGGCAAGCTCCGGCCGCCGAAACGTGCAGACGCAGATGTCGATGCTGCGGTTTTTTTCGGCCACACCCATCACGCTACCCTCCTACTCTGTGATCGCGGTCCAAGCAGTTGCAGCCAGAAGCCAACGGACCAGCCGAAATGCATGACCATCGCCGAAATCCCAGCAAGCGCATTGTCCGGATTGCGCTGGCTGATGGCAGTCCACACGCCATAGCCGAGACAAACCGACGCCCACACCAGAAGCGGCACGACCGCCAACCAATGCACGAAGAAAAAGGCAGAGAGAAGGACAACGGGGAACACCAGAAGCGGCAGCATCTGCCGGACCTTCGGTATCATGCGATGCTTGAGAACGTTTTTTGCGCGGCCGCGGCCATAGCCGAGATACTGGAAATACAGCCCGGCGAGCGACGCGCGCGGGTAATAGATCATTTGCGTCTTGCCGCTCATCCAGATTCGGTAACCGGCCTGACGGAGCCGATAGTCGAACTCCGCATCCTCGTTGTGGCTGAACGTCTCGTCATAGCCGCCCACCGCCTTGAAGGCCGATATCCGCATCAGCGCATGGTGGCCGTGATCGACCCACTCGCCCACTGAGAGATGTCGGTGCTTCGAGCCGCCCGTGCCGAGCTTGGAATTCTGTGCAGCCGCCACCGCTTTCTGCACCGTGCCGCTGCCGCTGGTCAGCATGGAGACGACGACGGAATCGGCGCCGGTGGCCAGCGCCTCCTCGACCAGCCGATCGCAATAGTCGGGGGGATAGCCGCCATGCGCGTCGATGCGAATGAGATATTCAGCCCCCTCGCCGTAACTGGCAACGGCGAGATTGATCGCCGCGCTCTGGAGGCGCTTTTCATTGTGAAGAAGGATGATCCGCGGATCTTTCCTGGCAATCTCCTCGACGATTACCCTCGTGCCGTCCGTGCTGCCGCCATCGGCAACGACGATCCGGGCACCGAGCCTCTCGGCCGACGGTCGAAGCTCATGAACAAGCGCACCGATGTGAGCCGCTTCGTTCAGGCACGGAATCACGATCAGGCTGGGCCCAAGCTTTTCGGTTGGCATCATCGGCCCATGTCCATCGATAGCCATCCTAAGCCAGTGCCTGGGCAGCATACCGATCCTGCACAACCGTCAACCCGCGAAGCTTTTCGACGAGCGCCCGGCAATCGCTGCGATCATGGCTCCAGGTTCGCGGATTGCGGGCAAGAACACGCGCCCGCAATTTCCCGAAACGATGCTCGTCCATATCCCCCAGGGCGGCTTCGAGGGCCTCAGGCGTGGCTTGACGCAAAAGAACGCCTATCCCCTGCCGGTCGAGGAACCGGCCGGTTTCGGTGTTGGCCATCGAGATCGGCACGGCGCCGAAGCGGCAGCCCTCGTAGAGACGGTTGGGCAGCAGCCATTCGGAATTCAGCCCCTGCTCGAAAAAATCGATGGCCCAGGAGAAATGGACCTCGCGGTAGATCGTCGCCATATCCTCGGGGTTCCGATAGGGCCCGCCAAACGAAAGCCAGGGCTCGGCTTCGACAAAACCGTGAAAATCCGGAAATTCGGAAAGCGCCGGGCGGCCCCTGAGGATGATTTCGAAGCGACCGTCGAGCCGTCGGGAAAATTCGGCCAGAAGCTCCAGGGAGCGGCGGCACCGGAGCGCACCGAACCAGCCGATCCGCCAAGGCGGAGCGACGGGATCATCCGCCACCATGCGATCATCCAGCGCAACCGCGGCAGGCTCGAAATATTTGTTCTCGAGCAGCTCGACCGGCGCGGCAA
>NZ_RZSW01000804.1:0-2020 GCF_003997375.1 Mesorhizobium sp. M5C.F.Ca.IN.020.29.1.1
GTCCGGTCGTTGCGCTGCCCGAGCTTGACGATCGTTGTGACCGCACGCCCATCCTTGACCGCGAAGACAGCCCAGTCCTCCCCCTTTCGAAACAGGGCCGCCACCGGCACCGTCAGCACGTCTTCCGCATTCCAGATCGTGACATGCACGATCACCCGATAGTCATGACCGAGCGACGGCCATGCTTCGGGAGGATCGGCGAAATCGATGATCGTGCGGACCCTTTGTTCCTCGATACCGAGTGCGGAGACCTTGACGAACCCCGCCGGGTCCACCCGTGTCACCTGGCCACGGATGGGTGATCCGCCCCAGCCATCGATCCGGACAGGTGCGCCGGCCTTGATCTGGACAGCGTCGGTCGACAGAAGCTCGGCGACGATCTCGAGGTCGCGCGGATCGCCGATCTCGATCAACGGGGCACCTGCTTGCACCACTCCTTCGCTCTCCTGAATGATCTTCAGGATGCTGCCGTTCATTGGGGCGCGTAGCTGGATGCAGCAGGCGGGATTCGATTGCGGGATGGCGTCCGACGGTTCGCTGAGTCGGGCCGCAACGCTTGAGCGCTCGTTGCGCCGTACCTCGACCTGCGCCTTGGCGCTTGCCAACGCAGCTTCATTGGTTTCGACGTCGAATCTTGCCTTGTCCAAAACCTTGACCGAGATCGCCTCGGTGCGGGCGAGGGCCTCCGCCCGCTGAAGCTCCGTGCGCGAAAATTTGAGCGCCGCCTCGATCCGGCGAACTTCGGCTTCCGAAAGCGTCATTGCCGCTTCGGTTGCCGCCAGCGCCGCCTGTAGCTCTTCGTGCGTGCGGGCGTCGTGGAAGCTCGGCACCGTCGGCTGCATAACCGCCACCGTCTCGTCCACGGCAACCTGATCCCCGACATGGCGAGGCGGGGAGATTCGCAGGACTTTTCCAGCGATTGGCGCGGACACCGTATAGACATGGCGGACGCGCGTCTTGGCCTCGTCGTCGATCGTGACCTCCATGGACCCTTCCGTCACCGTCGCCAGATCCACTGCGATCGGCCGTGGCCATGCGAACCAGACCGCAGCGGCTGCCAAGACACCCAAGGCCGTGGCCCCGACGGTTCGCTTCATCCAGATCGTGCGCATGGTTCAATCTCGCGTCTTGAGAACGGTGACAAGGTCGAGCTGGTTGATCCGCCGGCGTACGACGAGCGCGGAGAACAGTGCCGCGGCAATCACCATCGCGCTGGCAAGTACATAGGTAGAATGTTCCACGACCAACCGAGTCCGCATCAGCTCGCCGGCCATTTTTGTTTGCACTGTCCAGGCGAGGCCGTAGCCGATGGCCCATCCCGGCGGCTGCGCAAGCAACGTCAACACGGCCAGCTCGAGGAGCAGAATTCGCAACACTTCTCCACGGGTGAAGCCGAGGACACGCAGGCTGGCCAACTCGCGCGCGCGTTCGGAAAGCGAGATTCTTGCGCTGTTGTAGACGACACCGAAGGCGATAACGGCCGCGAGCCCAATGTAAATGTTTGCCATCGTGGTCACCAACACGGCCAATGCATCACGGAAGTTCGCAAGTGATACGCGTTGCAGGGCCACGCCGCTGACCGTCGGCATGCTCTTGATAGCGTCGTAAAATCGGTCACGCTCGTTCGCATCGAGGCTTACGCTTACGCTGTTGACGGCCGGAGCCTCCCGCATCAAGCGCGCCAGGGCGTCGAAATGCATCATTCCCTGAATGCCAAAATAATCCTCGACCAACGCGGTCACGGGAAGGGAGACGGTCCGTCGCCGCCCTTCCAGCAAATCAATTTCGACGAAATCGCCGACCTGTGTCCCGAGAATGTGCACGAGCCAACTCGAAAGTGCCAAGCCCGCTTCCGGCAGCACGACGGGATGCAGGTCAGTGTCGATGATCCTGTTGAGGTCGGCATCGCGCGGTCTTCCGCTGATCATGATCCGACGGTCGATGTTTCCATTCCGTATGCGAACGGGAACCTCCCGAAAAGGCTCCGCCGCAAGAATACCGGGCAGCCGCGCAATTTGAT
>NZ_RZSW01000805.1:0-2020 GCF_003997375.1 Mesorhizobium sp. M5C.F.Ca.IN.020.29.1.1
TTTTTTCCAGCATCCAGCCGGAACCGTGGTCGATCACCTGGAACTGGAACCAGCCATAGATGACGAGCGGGCTCAGCCCGCCGGCCTTGATCGTACGGCACTGCCAGTTGCCGGTCAGGTCCTTGTCGGAAAACGAGACCAACGGCTTTGCCAGCAAGGCGTCGAGCTGCTTGACATCGGCGGCGTCGCCAGCCCTGGCTTCGTCAAGGGCTGCCTTGCGCGTCTTGTCATATTTGTCGAGCCGCACCTTGTCGGCGGGCGTGATCAGCTTCTGCACCTCGCCATCGGCGAGCGCGGGCAGGGCGAAGCAGACAACGCCTGCGGCAATCAGGAGGCGAGAGATCATCGGTGCGTTTCCTGGTCGAAAGCTGGAACAGCCTGTTTTCTCGTTTGGCATACAACTTACCCGTTCGCGGTGACATGTCATCCGTGCTTAACAGCGATCAGCTTAAAAATCGTGGTTTCGCCGATGCGGATCTTGCTTACGGGATCGTCAGGGTGGCTGGGCAGCGCGCTAGCGCCGCGCCTGCGGGCTCTTGGCCATGGCGTCATCGGTCTCGATCCCGCCCCGTCGGCGCAAACGCAGGTGATCGGCTCGGTCGCCGACCGTGATCTGGTCATGCGGACGATCAGGGAAAACCGCATCGAGGCGATCATCCACAGCGGCGCGCTGCACAAGCCTGACATCGAACACCAACGTAATGAGGATTTCATCGAGACGAATGTGCGCGGCACGCTCAACCTGCTCGACGCGGCGGTGGTATCAGGCGTTCAGCGCTTCGTCTTCACGTCGACGACCTCGCTGATGATCTCGAAAGCCATACGCGCAGGCTTGACCGGCGATACGCGCAAGGCCGCCTGGCTGACGGAAGACGTGTCGCCCGAGCCGCGCAACATCTACGGCGTAACTAAGCTTTCGGCCGAGCATCTTTGCCGCCTCTATCACGCCCAGTCCGGACTGCCGGTGATCGTGCTGCGCACTGCGCGGTTCTTTCCTGAGGCAGACGACATGGCGCATGCGATCGAGCAGTCGGACGCCAACACCAAGGCCAATGAGCTGTTGTTCCGCCGGCTGACCGTGGAAGATGCCGCCGAGGCCCATGTCGCGGCGCTGGAGAAGGCGCCACGACTGGGCTTCGACATCTTCATCGTCTCGGCGCCAACGCCGTTCCGGCCCGATGATTGCGAGGCATTGATTGCCGATGCATCGTCCGTCGTCGCGCACTATTTTCCGGAATTTCCGGCGCTCTATGCGCGAAAGGGCTGGACGATGTTTTCCTCGATCGACCGTGTCTACGACGCCTCGCGGGCGCGGGACAGGCTGGGCTTCGTCTGCAAGACAAGCTTTGCCGATGTGATTGCCGCGCTCGCAGCGGACGAAGGGGCCGCCTGATCGAACCGTCAGGCTTGTGCCGCCGCGCTGGCCAGCTCCGTCGTCAGGTCGCCATAGCCGGTCGAGCGGCGCTCATAGGCGAGGCCGAGCATTCTTGCGGCCTTCTCGGCGACCTTGTCGAGTTCCGGGTCGTCGGTCTGGGCGATATAGACCAGCTTCTCGTAATTGCCGAAATAGTCCTTGATCAGCTCGGGATGCCTGTCGAGGCCGAGCGGCTTCATGAAGAAGGCGTCGAACTGCCGGCACAGGAAATCGGTCATGTAGAACGACATCATGTCGTCGTCGGCGACCTTAGCATAGGACTCCATGCCCTGGTAGAAGGCGAAGCAGTGCGGCCCGGCCATGCGCTCGACGCCATGCTTCTCGCAGACACGGTCAAGCAGGCCGCCGGTGCCGCAATCAGCGTAGCCGACGAAGATGTTACTGTAGCCGTCTGCCTTGGCCTTTTCGATTGCCTTGTCCATGGCTGGCGCGATGCGGTCCGGGTAGAAATGGAATTCCGCCGGCAGGCAGGTCAGGTCGAGATGGTCGAGCCCCAGCTGCTCCTTGACGGCCAGAACTTCGCGCGCAATCATCCCGCAGGCGATGACAAGCAGCCTGTCGCGTTGATCTGGTTTTAGCTTTCGC
>NZ_RZSW01000806.1:0-2019 GCF_003997375.1 Mesorhizobium sp. M5C.F.Ca.IN.020.29.1.1
ATTCGACGTCACAAGGACAGCCACCAATTCGATCGAGGCCGATATCATGACACTTGTTGGCTGCAGAAGTACAGTCCCGCGTCTCCATCGAGAGCCCGCTCAGCAATATACCGAATCTGGCAGGGATCTTAGCAGCAAAATAGTCATGCTTGAGCGAGCCAAGGCAATCATCCGCCAAGAGGCTGCCGCGTTGGAAATCCTCTCACACAGGATCGACGACCATATCTGCGTGCTCGCGGACTACATCCTTTCTTCAACTGGCATTGTCGTAGTGTGCGGTGTCGGCAAGTCGCGACTGGTTGGAGAAAAGATCTCCGCAACTCTCGCATCGACTGGCACTCGATCGATCACGCTCGACCCGGTCGACGCCTTGCATGGAGATCTCGGGCGCGTGCGTGCCGGGGATGTCATTCTCGCGCTCTCCAATTCTGGCGAGACTACGGAACTTATGCAGCTCATCCGTGCTGTCCGGCAGCTTTCTGTCATCGTTGCCGCGATCACGGGGCGCGCCACCTCGTCGCTGGCACAGGCTGCCGACGTGGTGATCGATATCGGGTCGATCCAGGAAGCATGCGCACTTGGCCTTGCTCCGACTACCTCGACGACGGCTATGGCGGTAATGGGGGATGCCCTAGCGCTTGTCCTGCAGGAGCGGCGTGGGTTCACGCGCCATGACTTCGCACGTCTTCACCCGAGTGGAAGTCTCGGACGGGAGCTGATGCGAGTGCGCGACCTGATGTGGCCGCTTGAAGCGATTCCTGTGTTCCGGCCAGATACACCGCTGTCGCTGGCGCTCTTGTCAATGTGCCGCGCCTCCCAAAAGTTAGGCGTCGCCGCAGTCGTCGACGAGGGATGCAACGTCGTCGGGACCTTGAACGGGGAGTCCATTGCCCGATTAGCCGAGTGTGGCGCCCCTCCAGACCTTAGCGATCCGGTGAAGCGGCACATGCAGCCGCCGCTCAACACAATTTCCGGACACGCATTTCTCGATCGAGCCGCGCAGCTCTTCCGTCAGCACGAGGTCGAGTTGATAGCCGTGCTTGACGACCGGGACAAGTTCGCCGGCCTGATATCTCGTCAGGACGTGCTGAAGCCATGTTGAGCGATGAAAGTTGTGCAAGTGGCGATCATTCGAGGGACGGTCTCACAACGGCTCTCTTGGTGGCACTGGGGATCAGAGGGCTTCGATGATGCGCGCCTTGGCGGATGACTTCGAGATTGTCTACCGGTCCGAGCGGCCACAAGATGTATACTGCTACACGCCGGGCATCGTCGTGACGGCGAGCCGAAGAGTGGTAGCCACCTTTGATCTCGGCGGTGCCGGGGTCAGGGATCTCCTCGGGCCGAAGGGATCTCGCGCGGGAGGTACGCGCTTCGGAATGGGCATGGTCTATGTGTCCGATGATGGGGGCTGTTCCTGGGCTGAGCGAAATACCTTTCCATTCTGGCACGCCCGGCCATTCACAGCTGGCGGGCGGCTCTACATCCTTGGTCATGCCGGCGACCTCATGATCATGCGTTCCGACGATGACGGGGAGACGTGGAGCGCGCCGGTCACCCTTACCTCGAATATGAAATGGCACGGGTCGTCCTGCAACGTGCATTATGCGAATGGGTACCTCTACCTCGCCTTGGACGAGCGGCGCGATCTTGCAATCGAGGGATGGAATACGGCCGGTTTGGCACCGCGGGTGTTGCGCGCTAGAATTGACCACGACTTCTAGACCGTGAGAGCTGGACTATCTCAGAGTCCCTCGCGTTCAACGAGATAGTCTCATCGAGGGATTTCGATCTTTTTGGTATACCGTTCTATAGCACGCCACCCCGAGCTTCGGCCGAGCTCGGATCGGGACGCTTGTGTGCACCGATGGGCTGGCTTGAACCGAATATCGTCCGGTTTTTCGATCCCTCACATCTGTGGCACGATCCGCGCGGGCGGACGTTGCACGTTTTCTTGCGCACGAACACGGGTGGAACGGGCTATGCTGCCCTGGTGAAGGTCATTGAGCAGGATGATGG
>NZ_RZSW01000807.1:0-2015 GCF_003997375.1 Mesorhizobium sp. M5C.F.Ca.IN.020.29.1.1
GCCCCGATCCCTGTCAGGGGCGTGCGCGGTGTAGCCCGTCGGTCCGTGGCTCGAAGTCAAACCCCAACAATCTGCTCCGTAGCCGAGGTGATTGTGTGGATTGATGAGGCAATGCCGATGATTGATCTGCGTGTGCCGAACGTTCTGGTCCCAATAATCGGCATGGCGATCGATGAGGCTGCGCGGATCGAGCCCGCAGAAGGAATAATGGGCAAAGAACAGCGGACCGCCGAAGTTCATGCCGAGGGGCAACGAGATGCCGTGATACTCGCGGCCATTTCGAAAGCTGTTTCCGCCGCAAAGCCTTCGTGATAGATCTCAGGATCGATGGCATGGGACGATGATCCAGTTGCCAGGACGAAACTGAGCAGGCATTCGTTCCAACCCTCGATCGGGCTGTTCATCGCCCAGCCGTGGTTTGGACTCCAGTGCCAATAGAGTTGCTTGCCTCCGCGCGTGAACCACTCCCACTCTGCCACTCGTAGCAGCGCGTTGATCCGCTCATGCAGCCGGAGTTCCTCAGATGTGCTGCTCGCAAAATATTCGCGGGCGCAAATGAATCCCTGAAAGAGGAATGTCGTCTCGACCAGATCGGCGCCATCGTCCTTCCGCCGGAAAGGGAT
This sequence comes from Mesorhizobium sp. M5C.F.Ca.IN.020.29.1.1, assembly GCF_003997375.1. NCBI lineage: Bacteria > Pseudomonadati > Pseudomonadota > Alphaproteobacteria > Hyphomicrobiales > Phyllobacteriaceae > Mesorhizobium > Mesorhizobium sp. M5C.F.Ca.IN.020.29.1.1. The sequence goes on from NZ_RZSW01000807.1 coordinate 624, forward strand.
GGTCTGGCCGGTACGGCCATCGACGAAATGCGAAAACATTCCATGATACCGCGGTACGCGCTCCAGGAAATCGAGCATCCCGTGCAGCCGACTTAGCGCCGCGGCGCGATCGATCCATCCTCGACTGACCGCGACGATGATGGCCATGATCCCAAAACCCGATCCGCCGATTGCGACGAGATCGTTGTCGGGATCGCCCGTCGTCTTCTGGCGGTCACGGGCAAGCCCGTTGACGGGATGCGCGCCCTCCCAGAAATAGCGTGCTGTCTGTCGCTGCGCCGTGTCCAGCAGCGCTTCGTCTTCAAGTTCGGAAAGGTCGGCTGTGGTGCGTGAATCAAACATTGCCTGCTGAGCGATAGCCGATTGCTCCCACAAGTCCACATGCAGTCGCCTTCGACGTGATGAGTGCCACCCGTCGATAGACGTCTTGCGAACCGCAAAAACATCACGCCGCGAACAAGTCGACGTGGCGATCATCCTGCGTGCCGCGCGCCCACTCGGCGCGCAGGCGGTTATATTCCTCCTCGAAACGCTCACGCTCGAAGAACCAGATGCGCATCAGCGGATAGACGCGATCATCATATAGCCTCCGCTGCTCCTCGGTGAGGTGTTCGAAATCCCAGTCATCGAGTAGGAACGCGACCTCGTCCTCCGGGCGACCGTCGTCAAAATAGCCTTCCTCGCACATCTCCTCGAGAATGCCGGCATCGGCAGTCCGAAACAGCCATTCGCTGCGCTCTTCCTCCGAGGTGAAGCTGAAACGCTGCGGTTCCCGGACGAGCTCGAGATCGGCCGAGCTTGGGATTTTGTCGGCCTCCCACCCGGCACAGGAGGCTTGCACCGCCGCCTGGTCAGCCTCGTCCCAGACGGTGCAGATCGCGAGTTCGTCCTCGGGCACCTTGCCGGTAAAGCCACGGATGTCCCAACCCTCGACGACAAAACGCGCCATCGCTGCCTGGTCAGGCGTGACGCCGGCCTTGTCGAACACTTCCTGGGCGGCGAGCAGGCCGCGCACGATCTCTTCCGGCTGCGCCCCTTCGACGCGGATGGTGATGGTCATCACCTGCCTCCATTGCTGTTCGGGAGCATCGACGCCTTCGCCTTCCGCAGGGGCACGATGTCATCCCGATTGACTCTTTGCGGATACGAGAACAAAAGGAGAACATATCACAGGCTTTCCGCGTTTCAAGGGTCAGATGAGTGTATCGGCGCCCCCTGCTGCCATTTCCGAGCTTCGAGATCGCATCGCGCGTCTGGAAGGCGGAAACGCGCGCGCCCGCACGGTTTTGCCGTTCGGAGTGGCTGCGATCGACAAGGTTCTGCCGGGCGGGGGATTGGCTTTTGGCGGTCTGCACGAGGTCGCGGGTGGAGGGAATGGCGCAGTCGATGGCG
>NZ_RZSW01000808.1:0-2006 GCF_003997375.1 Mesorhizobium sp. M5C.F.Ca.IN.020.29.1.1
GTCTTGATAGCACGGATAAAGCAACTCAGCGTCAAACACTCGCCTTCTATGGCGACATCGGCCGTTCCCCGATCAACCCAGCGCTGACTGGAACAAAAAGCGTTCCTGCGTTGTTCTCCAACCGTCCTGATGTTCGACGGCTGGTTCATACGCCGGCCAGGGGCAATCCTCGCGGCAGGCGCCCGGCCGGCACGCGAAGAAGGGATGGCGATGGATCCTGACGATCTCAACACGGAACGGATCGCCACTGTGTTCGGCGGAACAGGCTTTCTCGGGCGCAGGATCGTGAAGCGGCTCCTTGAAAGAGGCTTCACGGTCCGCGCCGCATCCCGCCACCCGGCTCGTGTGGGCCCGGTCTTTTCTTCGACTGCAAGGATGCCTGAAGCCGTCGAGGCGGATATATTGGGATGCGTCCTCGATCGGCTCGGCCATTGCCGGATCACAGGCGATCGTGAATGCTGTCAGTCTTTATGTCGAGCAGGGTGCGCAGACGTTTGAACGCGTGCATGTGAAAGCTGCCGCTGATCTCGCCGCTGCGTCGCGCGATGGCGGGGTAGACCGGTTCGTCCAGATTTCGGGGATCGGCTCCGATTCTCAATCGGATTCGAAATATATTGGGGCACGTGGTCGCGGAGAAGAGGCGGTGGCGAGCGCATTTCCCGGCGGCTTCATTGTTCGTCCCGCGGTCATGACAGGACCTGACGACGTTTTCCTCACGACGATTGTGAGGCTGATACGTCTCCTGCCGGTCTATCCGCTGTTCGGCGATGGTGGCACACGGCTTCAGCCGGTCTATGTGGCAGACGTCGCAGAAGCAGTGGGCCGGCTTATCGACGGGCGAAACCACAAGGGCTCATTTACACTCGAATTCGGTGGCCCGCGCATCTACACCTATAAGGAACTGCTGCGGGAGATCGCCCGACAGCTCGGTACCCACATCAGGCTGATGCCGGTGCCGTTTGCGGCGTGGGGCGCCTTGGCCGGCGTCGCGGAACTCCTTCCGGCCGCGCCCATAACGCGCAACCAGGTCGATCTTATGCGGCACGACAATGTGGCAGCAATCGGCGCGCCTGGCCTGAAGGAACTCGACATCGAGCCGCGGGGCATCGAGGAGGTGATCCGCTTGATCGATCGGCGCGCGTGACGCCGGCTCGCGCTCGTCTCCTGCTTAATGACTCTACGATCCTGACGGGAACCTGTCGCCATGCGGCGGGTTGGTCGAGCTTGAGCCAATGAAGAAGAAGGAAAGAACTATGGCCAGATGCGATCAATGCGGGAATGACTACGACAAGGCTTTCGAAGTGAAGCTAGCTGAGGAAACCTATACGTTTGACAGCTTCGAATGCGCGATCCACAAACTTGCGCCGCTCTGCCCGCATTGCGGCTGCCGGATCATCGGACATGGCGTCGAACAAGGTGACATTATCTACTGCTGCGCACATTGCGCCGCGGAGGAAGGTGCAAGCGCACTGACCGATCGCGCACCTTGATGCAACGCTACTAGGATGGCTCCCAAGAGGCAGGACCATCGCCGACACGGGCTTGTTCGCAAGCATGGAAGCTCAGCATTTAGAACCGTGTCAGCAAAACCGTGACCAGCGAAAGCAACAAAAGGGCGGTTCGGCCGTTCTGATCAGCCGCATTAGCGGCGGAGCATCCGAACACATGACTACGCCGCAAATTCTGTCGTTCGCCGTCATCTTCGTGATGATGGCGGCGCTCGTTTGGGGTCGGTATCGATATGATCTGGTCGCAGCCGCGGCACTGTTGCTTGGACTCGCGGTTGGCATCGTGCCTTTTGACGAGGCCTTCAGCGGGTTCAGCGACGATATTGTGGTCATTGTCGGCAGTGCCCTGCTGGTGAGCGCAGGCATAGCCCGCTCGGGCATCATGGAAATCGCCATCAAGCGCTTTGTTCCCAACCTATCGGGCGTTCGGTCGCAATTGGCGCTGCTGGTGATCGTGGTCACGATCCTGTCTGCCTTTGTAAAGAATATCGGCTGTCT
>NZ_RZSW01000809.1:0-2004 GCF_003997375.1 Mesorhizobium sp. M5C.F.Ca.IN.020.29.1.1
GTCAACCCCGGCTCACTCAAGGCCAAGGGTTTTACGGACGACAAGATCGCGGCACTCAATGCGGCATTGAAGTCGGCGTTCGACATCAAGTTCGTCTTCAACCAGTGGACGCTGGGTGCGGACTGGGTGAAGGAGACCTTTGGCTTCACCGACGAGCAGCTCAACGATTTCTCGTTCGAGATGCTGCCGGGCCTTGGCTTCTCGAAGAAGGACATCGAGGCCGCCAACATCCACGTCTGCGGTGCGATGACGCTGGAAGGCGCGCCGTTCCTCAAGGCCGAACACCTGCCCGTGTTCGACTGCGCCAGCCCGTGCGGCAAGATCGGCAAGCGTTCGCTGTCGATCAACAGTCACATCCAGATGATGGCGGCGGCCCAGCCCTTCATCTCCGGCGCCATTTCCAAGACCATCAACATGCCGAACGACGCGACGGTGGAAGACGCCAAGGGCGCCTACATGCTGTCGTGGAAGCTGGCGCTGAAGGCCAACGCGCTTTATCGTGACGGCTCGAAGCTCTCCCAGCCGCTCAACGCCTCGCTGCTTGCCGACGTCGAAGACGACGAGGACGAGGCGATCGAGCAGCTGATCGCGGCACCCGCCTCGCAGCGCGCCGTGCAGGTGACCGAAAAGATCGTTGAGCGCGTCGTCGAACGCCTCTACCGCGACCGCGAGAAACTGCCGAACCGCCGCAAGGGCTATACCCAGAAGGCGGTCGTCGGCGGCCACAAGGTCTATCTGCGCACTGGCGAATTCGACGACGGTCGCCTCGGCGAGATCTTCATCGACATGCACAAGGAAGGTGCTGCCTTCCGGGCGATGATGAACAACTTCGCCATCGCCATCTCGCTCGGCCTGCAATATGGCGTGCCGCTCGAGGAATATGTCGAAGCCTTCACCTTCACCAAGTTCGAACCTGCCGGCATGGTGCAGGGCAACGACGCGATCAAGAACGCGACGTCGATCCTCGACTATGTGTTCCGCGAGCTTGCCGTGTCCTATCTTGCGCGCCACGATCTCGCTCATGTCGACCAGTCGGATTTCGACAAGACAGCGCTCGGGCGCGGCATCAACGAAGGCAAGGCGACGCCGTTCTCGAAGGGGCTAACCCGCGGCGCCTCGCCGGTCAAGCTGGTGTCGGGTATGGGCGCCGAGCCCAAGGGCTTTGGCGGTTCGGGCTCGTCCGGAACCCCTGTCCGCTCTGCCCCGACGGCGTTCTCAGGTTCCAACGTGCTGGCGCTGAAGCCGGCCAGCGACGAAGCGATCGCCTACAAGCGCGATTATGAGGAGCGGGCCAGGGAACTGGTCGAAGACATCGTCTACGAGGAAGCCGCAGACGAGGCTTCGGGGGCTTCGGCGCTGTTCACCGACGCCGCCGCGCAGGAGGCCGCCGAGGCAAAGGCGCTTGCCGCGACACGGCGCCAGCAATCGCTGATGCAAGGCTACACCGGTAACGAATGCTCGGAATGCCACAACTTCACCATGGTGCGGAACGGCACCTGCGAGAAGTGCGATACGTGTGGTTCGACGAGCGGGTGCAGCTGAGATAGATGCCACCTCGGCTTACGGTCCGCGAAGTCATTCGCCTGCTGGAAACCGACGGCTGGTATCTGGTTGCAACCAAATGCAGTCATCGCCAATATAAGCATGAAATCAAAGCCGGCCGCGTCACCGTGGCCGGCAAGCCGTCTGAAGAGGTTGCACCGGGAACACCTAATAGCACCCTCAAGCAGTCCGGTTTAAAGGAGTGACGATATGCGTTACGCGGTGGGGATCGAAAAGGCTGGCAATAATTTTTTCCGCTTACGTGCCGTATCTACCCGGCTGCGTCGCGACCGGCGCGACGGTGCCTGAGGTGGAAATCGAAATTCGCGACGCTATACGCTTTCATATCGAAGGTTTGCGTGCCGATGGGCTGGATGTGCCCAAAGGTGACAGCCTGGCGGAGTATGTAGAGGCGTAAAGCCCCCGCCTTCTCTTCTTGGGAGGAGGAGAACGATCCCCTAC
>NZ_RZSW01000080.1:0-16435 GCF_003997375.1 Mesorhizobium sp. M5C.F.Ca.IN.020.29.1.1
GCTCCGCGCTGGTCGGATGATCTTCCTGCGCCTTTTGGAGTGCCGGAGGTATTGGAGAATCAGACCGTCCGCCAAGTTGCCCGCATCAGCGTCGGCGGCAATACCGTCCGGATCGTCCTATCGAATGCTTTCGGCGCTAAGCCACTGACCATCGGTGCCGGCAGCGTCGGAATAGCAGGCAAGGACGGCGACGTCGATCAGGCGACCCTGAAGCCCCTGACCTGGGAAGGCAAGAGTTCTGTGGTCGTTCCGCCGGGAGCCCCGATCCTCAGCGACCCCGTCGCCCTCCCGGCAGAAGCGCTTTCCGAAATATCCGTCAGCATCTTCCTGCCGAAGAAGACGGCGCTGTCGTCGGTGCATTGGGATGGTGTGCAAACCGCCTACATCTCCGGCCCGGGAAATTTCACAAACGACGCGACGTTCAAGGCTGAAAGCACACTCAAATCACGCCTTTTTCTGAGCGATATATGGGTTGACGCCGCGCCGGAATCCCAGGCGATCGTGTTTTTCGGGGATTCCATCACGGATGGGAATTGCTCGACCCCCGACGCCAACAATCGCTGGCCAGACCTTGTCGCCAAGCGATTGCAGGAGACCGGCCGCAAGATCGCGGTGGTTAACGAAGCTTTTTCGGGCAATCGCGTGTTGACCGACGGTATGGGCGTCAATGCTCTGGCGCGTTTCGATTCTGATATACTGAGCCACCCCAAAGTCTCGAGCGTCGTCGTAATGATGGGCATCAACGATATCGGCTGGCCCGGCGAAAATGCAATCACGCCGGACGACAAGGAACCGACCGCCGAAGACATCATCACCGGATACAAACAGCTCATCGACCGCGCGCATGCCCATGGCATACGCATTGTAGGCGCGACGTTGACCCCCTTCGCCGACACCTTCAAAGGACTTCCCACCGAGGGTTACTACACACCCGAGAAGGAAAAGATACGCGTCGCTGTGAACGAATGGATACGCGCCGGTGGTGGCTTCGATGGCGTGATCGATTTCGACAAGGTGATGGAAGACCCGGCCAAACCGGGATATCTGCGCGACGACTACGACTGCGGCGATAACCTTCATCCCAACGACGCGGGATACAAGGCGATGGCAGACGCGGTCGATCTCGACGTCCTATTGGGTTCAGCTAAATAGGTCGCTGCTGACCTTGCCGCGCTGCTCAGGTATTGCGCGGCAAGGTCGATTCGACCATGCTCAAGTGAGCCCGAGCCGGACGAGATGGCGCACGACCGGTGAGAACATCTCCTGACCGATGTAAGCTCCGGTGTTTGCATTTTCGAAGAGTGGGCTGGCGACGGCCGCATCCTCGACCACGGGAATACCTGCCTTGCGTGCTTGAGCCATCATCTCGTCGGCCGCTCGGCCCTGGCCCTTGCCGACGACCGTCGGCACCGGCGTTTCACCCTTGACGTAACGCAACGCCACTGCGCGGTCGCCAGACGCGAAGACGATGACCGCGTTTTTTACGCCCAGCCTCGCAGGTTGCATCACGGCCTCACGCCGCTGTCGCTGCTGTTCATGCCGGATCAAGGGGTCTCCTTCGAGATCCTTGTGTTCGCGCTTGTATTCGGTTGTCGTCATGCGCATGTCGCGCAGGAACAGCCAGCGCTGAATCGGGACATCGATCACGCCGATAACGACAAAGGCCAGGGCGGCGGCAATTCCAAGTGGTGTCAGCACCGCTTTGGCAATTGGCTCTAGGCATGACGGAGCGCATCCCGGAGCATCGAAGAGCGGCTGCAGCCACGCGACCAAAAGGAATGTGAAGAGGCTGGCCAGCAACACCACCTTGGCCAGGCCTTTGGTGAACTCGATGACGTTGCGTAGCGACAGGATTTTCTGAAGGCCCTTCGCCGGGTTTATGTGATCGAATTGCGGCTTGAGCGGCTCAAACGAGAAGACCGGCCCGAACGTTCCCAGCATGCCGAAGGCCACCGCGAGAACGACAACGATTCCGACGAGTGGTAATGTGGCAAGCGTCAGCAATGACAACGAATGGCGGATGGCCCGCAGGCTGACTTCCCCGAACGAATCGCCGGGGGCCGTCACGGTCTGCACGAGTTCCGAAAAGTGCTCGATGAGCATCGGCCAGGCAAAATAAAGATAGCCAAGCGCTGCGAAAAGCGTGAAGCCGGAGACTAGGTCGCGGCTCTGCGAAACCTGGCCTTTCCGGCGGGCGTCACGAAGTTTCTTTTCGGACGACGGTAGTGTTTTTTCCTCAGCTTCTTCGGCCATGTTGCAATCTTATCGCACTGTTGTGGTTCCAGTCGGCCAAGGCCGTGTGTAAGGTGCGGCGGGCTTGAATACGGAGAGGTGGATATGCGGCTGCATGTCGTGTTCTTGCCCGTCGTCGCCATGCTGGCGATGGCCGGTTGTCAGACGACCAAAACCGACGCCGAGCAGGCAAAGGCGCAAGGCCCGTCGTCGCAATCGGAGCGTCTGATCAAGCTTGCGGACGATATAGATGCGCAGGGAGACAGCGACACCGCAATCGCGCTCTATCAGCGCGCGGCAGCGATGCCGGACGCCAAGCCGAGCGCCTTCGTCAAGGCAGGCGAGGCCTATATGCGAGCGGGCTATCCCGCCGAGGCCGCCAGAGCCTATCAGGCCGCGCTCGCAAAAGCTCCCAATGACGGGGGGGCTATGCTCGGGCTTGGCTCGGCGATGATAGAAACGGGCGATCTCGATGCCGGCATGCGCGCGCTCGCGCAGGCAGCGCCGCTGGTCAATACTAGCAGCGCCTACAATCGGTTGGGCGTGGCGCAGACATTCGCGGGTCAGACGGCGGAGGCGCAGACTGCTTTTGCTCAGGCGTTGAAACTCGCGCCGGGGGATCTCGACGTCGAGAGCAACATGGCGCTGGCCGCAGCGCTCGAAGGCAATTCCACCACAGCACTCCCGCTGGTCCAGAAGATCTCCGCCGCAACCAATGCGCAGTTGCATCACAAGCGCAACGTCGTGGTGGTCTACGGAATTCTTGGCCAGGCCGATCAGGTCAAGGCCTCGCCGCCGATTGGCCTGGCGACCAAGGAGGTGGATACCTTGCTTGCTCGTGCCAGAACAATCCGGTCGAAGGGTAGCACACAGGCCAGGGCGAAAGCGCTTGGCTCTATCCTCGGCTAGCGCATAGGACCGGAAAGCGCGAAGGATTTGGGTCGAGTTCGACGCGCGAACAACCGGACAAAGTAGTGCTACGCGGGCAAGGCCGCATCGGTTCACTCGACCGGGAGCGTTGTTTGCGGCGTCAGCGGCCCGCTATTGGCTCCACCCATGGGAGCCTCTTCGCCATTGAGGTAGCGCCGGGCGGCATTTGCAGTCGGCGCGGCCGCCGCCGCCCCCATGCGCCGACCCTCGACGAGGTCACGCTGGCTTTCGGCCATGCGTTGAAGATTGTAGGCGTTGGCGCAGCCGGACGGCAGGTGCGAGCCGACGCCGGAGACGATCGTCAGATCGGTCGCAGCGGCAGAACGGTCGTCATCGGCCGGTTCGTTCAGACATGCATTGGGAGCAAGGACGGAACCGCCGACGCCCTTCTCGGAGCCGCCGGTGTCGGTCGAAACATAGCTGTAGCCGGGAGAATATTCCTGCGGCTGTTGCGGGCTGTTCACGCAGCCGGCCAGAAGCAGCACGGGAACAGAGCACAAAGCGATGCGAAATGTCATGTTCGATTCCCCGCTACTTGATGATCAGGCCTATCGCCGCCGCGTCATTGGCGCGCTTCCGGCTGTGGCGTTTGGCTGCCGGACGATCGAGCGGCGTTGCAAGGCTGTCGCGCACCGGCTCGACCAGATAAGGCGTGATCAGGATCACCAGTTCCGTCTCTTCGCGCTGGAAACGCTGTGACTGAAAAAGCGGGCCAAGGACCGGCACATCACCGAGAACCGGAAACTTTTCCAGATTACGCGAGGTCCGCTGCTGGAAAAGACCGGCGATCGCAAAGGTCTGGCCGCTCGCCACTTCGACCGTGGTGTCGGCCCTGCGCACGACGAAACTCGGCATGGCGAAGCCATTGGCGCTTACTGAGCCTGCTTCCGACAAGGAACTGACTTCCGGCTGGACATGGAGCGCAATACGATTGCGGCCGATCAGCGTAGGGGTGAACCCGAGGGAAACGCCGAAGGGCTTGTATTGAACGGTCACGACGTCAGTTCCTTGCGGAATCGGAACCGGAATTTCGCCGCCGGCAAGAAAGCTTGCGGTCTGACCGGTCATCGCCGTCAGGTTCGGTTCGGCCAGTATCTTGACGATGCCGTTGCGTTGCAGCGCTTCGATGAGAATATCGAAGTTGATGCCATGCGTCTGGTCCATGTTCAAACCGAAATTCCCGGTGCCGGAGGGCACACCATTGTCCTGGAACATGTTGAATTCGAAGCCGCCGCTCCTGTATCCGACAGACCAATCGACGCCATATGATTGCAACTCAGTGCGTGAGACTTCGGCGAAGCGGACCCGGATGTTGACCTGCTGCGACCCCTGCACGGTCATGTTGTTCAGCGGCGGCTGTTCCGGCGGCGAGAACGTGCGGGCGATGTTGTCGACATCCGTTGCCTCCTCGACGCCTCGTGCTTCGCCGGTCGAAACAATACGGGTTCCGAAAATCGAGAGATTTGTCGCCGAGTTCGGCTGCATTGCGTGTTTCGCTTCGTTGGCAGGCGTGACATCGGGGGTGACGCGGAACTGGGCTGTTGCCTCGACCCGCTCATCGGCTGTGATTGCAATGAGGTTGGTCAGGCCGGGCTTTAGGCCGAAGACATAGACCATCCCCGGCGACACGACCTGAAGATCCGCGATCGTGGTGTCCGCGATCAGGACGGATTCGACGGGTTCATTGAACCGCAGCAGGCGTCCTTGCCCGACCGGCAGGTCGACCGTTGGCTTGCTCGGCAATGGCGATATGTTTTGTGCCATCGTGTCGGCAAGTGTGAACAACAACGCCAGCAAGACGCCAACCGTCGCGATAGCGAGCCAGCGCATAGCCGTCCGCCCGGCGAAAGCGGCGGATCGAACGCCTGCTGCGGTATCGTGGATTGTCATGCCGTTCCCCTCTTGAGCATGTAGAGTCCCCAACTGTCCCAATCCGCCCGGCTGGCGTCATGAGGCTGCCTCTTGTCCGGCTTTGGCCTCAGCCGCTGGCAGCGACTGAGAGACATTGCGTGCTATGCCCGAGCGGCCGGTTATCGTCGCCAGTGGCTGGACGTTGAATTCTTGTGCGAGTTCCTGAAAGGACAGAACCGGAAGTTCGATGGCATTGTGCGTGAGCAGGCTTCGCATATGACGGCGTACATCCATCGCCGCGAGGACGACCGGTGAGACATCGGTGGCGTTCTGCGACAAGGCTCGTTCGATTTCGGCGATCAAAGCCTGTGCATCGTCATCCGAAAGGTTCAGGAACGTGCCGGTCGATGTGCTTTGCACCGCGTTTCGCAGGATATCCTCGGCCGAGCGCTGCAGAACATAGGCTGCGATGATGTTGTTACGACCAGCGAAGCGGAAGCTGATCTGGCGTTTCAAGGATGTGCGGATATATTCCGTAAGCAGAACGACGTCCTGTTCGCGTTGTCCCCATTCGATCAGCGCTTCGAGGATCAGGCGCAGGTTGCTGATCGGCACGTTTTCGCCGACAAGTCGCCGAAGCACCTCCGCGATTTTCTGAAGCGGCACGATCTCCTGCGCCTGTCTGACCAGATCCGCATAGTCCGGCTCCATGTCCGACAGGAGCCTGCGCGTCTCCTGGATCCCGACGAAATGGCCGGCATAGAGCCGAAGTGCATTTCCGGTCCACTTCGCCGCTGTTTGCGCCGGTGTGGAGAAGACAAAGCCGGCTTCCTTCAATGCAGAAATGTGGCGGTCATCGACCCACACGAATTTGCGGTGACCGGCAATCGGAGGACCTTTTTCGTAAGTCACATCGAGCAGATCGAGATTCATTGGGTCCGCTTCGACAAGAACGCGGTCGGCGGGGACTTCGGTATCCAGGATGGGTGCGCCCTCCAGATCGACGCGCATGCTTCTCGCTGAAAGCTTCTCGTCGACCTGCAGGCCGATAGCCGGAACGTCGACACCGAGATCGCCGAAAAGCTCGCGGCGCACGCCATCAGCGAGCGTGGCGAATTCGGGTTCCGGGACCGACCGTCCGAGTTCGGTTCCGAAGCGTACGACGATACGGGATGAAGAAGGCAGTGTTCCGACGGGCGTTGATGAAAGCGACGCCGGTTTTCCCGGTTGTTCGGCCATGGCGATCTGGCCAATCTCTTTGAGCTCGGATTCCCGGGCGGTGCGGCGATTGATTGCATAGGCGCCCGCGCCGAAGCAGGCGCCAAGGATCAGGAACACAATGGACGGAAAGCCCGGCACTACGGCAAGGCCGACCATGATCACTCCGGCGAGTGCGAGCGCACGGGAGTCCCTTAGTAGCTGCCTGGTTATTTGCCGGCCAAGGTCGCTCGTGCCGTCCGAGCTGCCGACGCGCGTCACCATCGTACCGGCGGCCACAGCGACCAGCAGTGCCGGTATCTGCGCGACCAGCCCGTCACCCACCGTGAGCAGTGAGTAGGTCACGGCGGCGTCCCCTAGCGACATATCGTGCTGCAGCGTTCCGATGGCGAAACCACCGATCAGGTTGACCAGAATGATGACAATGCCGGCGATGACGTCGCCTTTGACGAATTTCATGGCACCGTCCATCGCGCCGAACAGCTGGCTCTCACGCTCAAGCTGCTGGCGCAGCCGGCGTGCCTCCGCCTGATCGATGTCTCCATTGCGCAACTCCGCATCGATGCTCATCTGCTTGCCTGGCAGCGCATCGAGTGTAAAGCGCGCGGCAACCTCGGCAACGCGTTCCGCACCCCGCGCAACCACGATGAACTGCGCAACGGTTATGATCAGGAAGATGACGAGGCCCACCGCAATACTGCCGCCGACGACGAAAGTACCGAAGGCGGAAACGATCTCGCCTGCGTCGGCCTGAAGCAGGATCAGTCGCGTGGTCGTGATCGTGATCGCCAGCCGGAATAAGGTAGCGATGAGGATGACCGATGGCAGCGACGAGAACTGGAGCGGATGAGAAACGTAAAACGAAGCCAGCAGGATAAGCACGCTGACGGCGATATTGGCGGTGATGAGAATGTCGACGAGGAAGGTCGGCAATGGAATGAGCATCATCACCACCGCGACGAGCATCAGGACGGCAATGACCAGATCGCTGCGGCGTGACAGCTTGGCAAGGAAGTGCAGAAGTCGCTCCGACACCGTCATTCGGCGGCTCGATGCGATAGGAAGCTTTGCAAGGCATTGTGCGCCTCGGCCTTGCGGCCGGCCACAAGCAACGCGCGGCTCTTCAGCAACGTTAGCGTAGGGTGGTCCATTCCCTCCAACGTCTCCAGCCTGGCAATCGTGGCAAGCGCTTTGTCCGCTTCGCCGTCAAGTATGAGCAGATGCGCCAATGTCCGCAGGACGCCGGCATTTCCCGGCGACAGCTGTGCAGCGATAAGCAGGTATGCCGCGCCCCGCTTTGCCTGCCCGTGACACCCGTAAAGATAGCCCAAGACATGCAGCAGATGCACTGTGTCACGCGGATCGGTCAGGTTTCGATTCCTTCCTGTATCCGGCCAAGCAGATCGCGATGACGCTCGATTTCATCCTCCATCAGCGTTCTGGCAAGTGTCTTGAGTTGCTCGCCACCCTCAAGGCCGGGAACCAGATGGGTTACCAAATGCCGGAGAATAGGTACTGAGCGACGCAGGATGGCTGGCTCGGGAATACCCGGCATGACGAAGTTGATGAGTGCCTCATCAAGCGATTCGCTATTCGTGCCTCGAGACGGCTGGAATTCCGCGTTTTGCGGCTTTTCCGTACCAGCGGCCGATGTCGTCCCCTGAGCACGGCTGGCGGCTTTGTCGACGCCGTTCATCCGCCGCCGGTTGATTGCCTGACCGCGCACACCCTCCGCCTGCCGCACTTCGCGGCCGGTATCGATCCTTGCCGTATCGAATCGCGGCCCTTCAAGCCGGCGGTTCACGGATATTTCAGCGCGACCGTGGCGCCGCCCTTGGTCAGGAGAAGTTCCGTCTCGCCAATGTGCTTGATGGTCCAGCCGTCATTCGTGAATGCACCTTCATGAAAGCGTACGCCGTCGGCGGCGATGACGTAGGGCCGCTCGCCATACCAGATCGCCTGCAGCCTCAGGTGCGGAGCCTGCTCGACGTTGCCGATCATAACATTGGAGACGAGGGGAATGTGCGCGCCGAACGTCTGGTCGAACCAGGATTGTGTTTCGGTCCAGGCACCATCCTTGTCATTGGGGATCATACCCGAGACCACGAGCCGTCCAGGTGATCGCTGAACAGCCAAAGTGCTGATGCCAGATTGATCGAGGCGCAGCCTGAGTTGGCTTTCCGCTTCGGCAGCACTGGGTATTTGCGTTGGCGATGAATCGTTCAGGACACTTTGCCCGGCCTCGCCAGCAAAGGCCACTCTGATCGGGTCACGGTCTTGAGCGGATATCTTTTTGCCAATGTCGGGCTTGGCGAAAGAGAACCCATTCGCAGCGACGGAAACAGCGAACACGGCAAAGAGCACGCTGCCTGCAATCAGGAAGGGGCGATCAGAAACGGACCAGCGATTCGGCAGGCGTTCTGGGTTGACCAGCCGGATATGGGCATCGCCGATACTTATCGTGAGCGGCAGCTTGCAGCGGCTGCCTTGCCCTTCATGGATGATCTCGCCCGTGGCGAGTGTGATGTCGCCGCCGACGGCTTCGATTTCAATTTGGCTGCCCTTGCGCCGCAACCTTGCGTGGACCGGCGCGATGCCGGCATCCCTGAGGACAATGTCGGACTCCGTGCTGGAGCCAACAGTATACAGAGGCTCGACCAGACTGAGTTGGGCGCCCGCGTGAAAACCGTGAGTTACGCTCAGCGCAATGGAACGTCCGGATCTTGGGGGTTGGGTGATAATCGATGGGAGCCGGCGCCCGGGCTCCGCATCCCAATATTTGCCGATAGAATTAGCGGTCATGCCACTTCATCTCCCGCCGATGACAATTCAGACGCAGCCTGACAACGGCATCGAAGCATTCTTGCCGTGCACGTGCGCCGCCGGTGCTTGCGGCGGCGCATGGGTTCGAGATTCCCGCCTTAGGCCTTTTCAGCCGACTGGCCGAGCGTCCTTGCGGTGCTCATCAGCATGTCATGTTGGGATTTCGCGATCTCTTTTGTGATCTCGAGGCTAAACATGCGCTCCTGATGCTTGATCATCTTGTCCAGGTTCTGTTCCGGCGACCCGGCAGAGCCGGACGTAATGGGAGGGGTAGCAGCCATCATTGTCTCCTTGAGGGGCCGTTCAAGTTACAAACTCCGGAATCACTTCGAAGCGATCCGGCAGGTTGCAAAAGCAGCTTAAGGCAGGGTGATCGAAAATGAAAGTCCACTTGGAATATATGAACCACTTCAGTTCCAACTGTTGCATTGCCGCCATTCGGGGAGTAACCTGCCATCGGGGTGAATGGGGTATTTTAGAATGGAACAAGGTCCTTTGGCGGAGCTGTTGGTCGAACGCTTCGAGAATATGCCGCCGCAGTTGCGGGTCGCCGCGCGTTTCGTGCTGGATCATCCTAAGGACGTCGCATTGATGTCGATGCGCGAGCAGGCCCATCAGGCCGGCGTTTCGCACAGCACGATGATGCGGTTGGCGCGATGGCTTGGCCTTGAAGGCTACGAGGATATGCGCAGCCTTTATGCGCGCGCGCTGCGTGAGACAGGCGCCGGTGAGCCGGGGCGACGGGGTGCCGAACAGGATGGCGATCCGGGATATTCGACCGCAGGGGTCATTGCGGACACGCTCGCGGCCCAGATTGCAAGTCTGGGTGAATACGGCAATGCATCACAATTCATCGCCGCCGCCGAGCTGCTTGCACGATCGCGCAATCTGTTCGGTCTCGGCTCGCGCTCCGGTTATCCGGTCGCGAACCACTTCGTTCACATCATGTCGTTTCTAGCTGGCGGTGACCGCAAGGTGACGCTTGTCGGCGAGATGGGCGGACATGGTCTGGATGCCTTGCAGGGTGCGGGACGGGACGACGTCCTCCTTGCTGTGGGCATGTCTCCTTATGAACGCACGACGATCGACGTGGCGCGCCAGTCGGCTCGGCAGGGTATCAGCGTGGTGGCAATCACCGATAGCAGCGTGTCGCCGCTGGCCCGGATCGCGCGGGAAACAATCATCGTTACGTCAAATTCGCAGTCGTTCTTTCGCAGCATGGCGCCGGCGTTCGCTGCCGTCGAAATTCTGGCGGCACTGACGGCTGTGCAGTCTGAAGTGAATGCTGCAGAACGAGTAAAACGGTCGGAAGAGCAACTCGCTGCTTTCGGCATTTATTGGAAGCCGCCCCGGTAAGCGGCCGGGGCTTCGACTGTCGGACGCGGGGGCGTTGACGACAGACAGATTGCCTGAACCACGACTGGACCTGCTCCGGAGGTTGTTTGATGATCCGCCCGATTACCACCCTCAAGCCCCCGCCGCCGCCCAGGGTCGATCCAAAGGCCAATGCTGAGCAGATTACGCGGCTGCAGGCCGAAGCCACGAAATTGCACAATGAAATCCGGCTCGCCAACAAGATGGGCGAGGCCGACGCGGCCGCGAACGCTCGCCAGCGGCTGACGCAGGTCAATGCGGAACTGACGACGGCACAGCCGACGCCCCCGGCGGCGCAGCCAGGACCGGAGCTGCCTGCCGCAGTCACCGCGGCAAACGGCAACGGCGGCACCACCGCCGCGCCTGCGCTCTTCACGACGCAAAATTTCGGCGGTACGCCAAACCTCCTGCTGGCCAGTGGTGAGCCCGACGCCGGCGGTGTTTCACCGGAAGTCGCCACGGCGAATGACATTCTCAATGCGATCGAGGGCGGCAAAAGTATCGACAACATCGCCCACGAGCGGAACATGTCTCCCGAGCAGGTGGTGGCGGCTCTGAATGTCGGCAAGATGACGGCGACAGCGACCGAACATGCCAACGGCGACACCCGTACGGTGATGATCAAAGACGGCAACGGCCGCACGATCACCGAAAACCAGGATTATCACCACGGCGGCTACTACACCGAAGTGACGGGTCGCGACGGACAGACGACCTCCTCGCCGATCCGTGACGATCTCGGCCGCAAGGAAACCACCAGTGTCGACGCGGCGACAGGCGCGATCACGACCAAGTTCGTCGACGATCTCGGCGACGGCTCAGTCACCGAACGCACGACGAATCCCCAAACCCGTATAACCACAACCACCGAAACGAACGGTGACGGTGCCGTCACCGTCACCAAGAACCTGCCGAATGGGTCGACCGTGGAGACGGTGACGCCCGCCGGCGGCCCTGCGTTGCCGGTAACCACGGTCACAGGTCCGGGCGGCGAGGAAACCATCCTGGCGCAGACGCAGACCGCCGACGGCTCGGGCGCAGCGTCGATCCAGGAACAGCTTGCCGAAGGCAAGAGCTTCGAAGAAATCGCCGAGGCGAGCAATCTCACGCCCGAACAGGTGATCGCTGAGTTGAACGCGGCAGGCCTCGAGGTCACGCAGGGCGGCGACCCAGGCGAAACCCTGCAGATCGTCGTCACCGATCCGGAGACCGGCAACACGGTCACCTACAACAACGACTACCAGCACGGTTCGACCTCGGTGACGACGGTGGAGGGAAATACCGAGACGACCCACTCGATCGACGGCAACGGCAGGACCAGCCACACCGAGCGCAACACCGAGACCGGCGAGCAGACCACCACCATCGTCGATCCCAAGAACAATACTGAGACGACGATCGTCTTCGACAAGGACGGCCGGCGCACCGAGACCATTGTCGAGACGCTGAATGATGGCGAGCCGATCGATTACGAGGTCCAGCCGGGCGACAATCTGAGCGATATCGCCGAAGCCCATGGTGTGACCCTGGAAGAGCTCGCCGAAAGCAATCCGGAGCTGTTCACCTCTCCGCGCGACCCCGACCTTATTTATCCGGGAGAGACGGTGGTGATCGAGGATGCCACCAAGACCACCGTCAATGTGACGTTTAATGGCTACACGCTGACCACGTCGCCAGACGGCAAGATCACGCTGACCAACGATACGACCGGCGCCGTCACGGATATCGCGGCCGGCACCGCACAACAGGCGCTGGCCGAACTGCTGCTTTCCATCAATCCGAACGGCAGTGATCCGGAGCAGGCGAAGGAGGATCTGGTCGTCAAGACGACGCTGGACGGCATATTCGGCGGGGCGACGCCAGAGCTGACCACGGAGGCGCTTGAAAAGCAGCAGGCCGTGGTCGCTGCAATGGAACAATATGGTCCGGGACAGGACGCAACGGGCGCGACTCTCGACGGTAGTCCTGCGTCGGTTGGCCCATACGGGGATCCACCGTCCCCCACCGCTCCTTCAGGCGGGAAGTGGGTGCCGTTGCTGGTCGACGGGAGCTGGAAATGGTTTGACCCGGAGGTAGCCAAGGCGATCGCAGCCGAGAACGTGGCGGTTGCGGACCTCGGCGAGGCACAAGCAAAGTCCCAGCAGATCGCGGCACAGCTCGATATTTATGCGCTGGACCCTGAATTCAAGAACGCCATGGAGGGTGCCGAGTCGACGCTCGACGAGGCGTTGGCGCCATATGGACTGGATTGGAGGCCGCCTGAGCCGAAGGGCACGCTGGCGGATGCGCAAGACCGGTTGACCCTCGCCAATAACGCGCTCGAAAGCGCCAGCACTGCCCGGGCCGAATACGAGCAGGGCCAGACGTCACTTCTCGAAGCGATCGACAAACAGGCAGACCTGCCGACGCTCAGCGATCCCAATCAGACGGCTGTCCGCAGCCCGGATGGTCCCAGCGCCGAGGAAACCAACCAGCAAGGAAAGG
Organism: Mesorhizobium sp. M5C.F.Ca.IN.020.29.1.1; assembly: GCF_003997375.1. NCBI lineage: Bacteria > Pseudomonadati > Pseudomonadota > Alphaproteobacteria > Hyphomicrobiales > Phyllobacteriaceae > Mesorhizobium > Mesorhizobium sp. M5C.F.Ca.IN.020.29.1.1. Next base: position 12,913 of record NZ_RZSW01000080.1, read on the forward strand.
CCGCGCACGCGGAGGTCGCCGAGCTCTTTACAAACCTTTCGCTACACACCGCCAACGGCAACAAGGCCACGATCGACCTAATGATCAGCTCGACCGAGCTGGAGCTGAAGCTTACCGATGCCAAACCTGGAAGCCCCGAATACACGGCCATCGAAGAGCGGCTTGAGGGTCTGCAAACGCTCCAGGGGGCCGCGGCCAATCAGGTGACCCTGGCCGAGGCATATCAGGAGTATGGGGTTGCACAGGCAGAGGCGGCGGATCTTGCCGTAACCATGGAGCCTCTCAAGCAGCAACTGCTTGCGCAGGCGCAGGAAAGGAACCCGCACCATTTCGATTGGGAAGGGTATACCAATGGACGTGGTGAGTTTACCGGCAAGATAAAATCGCAGGATATAGTGGAGGAGAACGGTCAGCTCTATGTTGTTACCGTCTATGAGAACGACACCTTCACCGACGAGAACGGTGATGACACGAACGTACATAAATCTGCCCTGACATACGACCTCAACGACGAGGGTATCAGGGAAGATTTCCGTAACGATCCACTGAACAAGCAGTGGCAGGAGATGCTGGCCTCGACGCAGGACATATCGTCGGCGCCGGTATGCACACCCAACGGCACGTCGCAATCGGCGCTGGACGCGGCCAAGTCGAAGATTGTCGGCGTGCAGGTCGATCAGCTTGATGCCGGGCTGAGAGATGCGAAGACGGCGCTCGTCGACGCAACGACGGCACGCGACCAGGCGATCACCGACTACGGGCCGGGAACCGTAGAGGCGCCCGCTGGCACGCTCAAGCCGGGCGAGACGGCGGTGAAGATCACGGTGAACGGCCGCGACCTGTGGGTCGCGCCGGAAGTTGCCGCGGCGTACGAAGAGCAGGGGCCGGGCGCAATCGGCGACAGCGGCAAGTTTGTCCAGATCGAGATGGACGGCCAGAAGCTGTGGGTGCACCCCGAAGTCGCGGCCGCGGAAATCGATCGAGGCCAGGCGGAGACCGAAAAGAATCAATTGGAGGACTGGGAAGAAAACGTGCGGCCGGCGATGGTGGCTGGGCGCGACTGGTACGCTTTTTCCGCAAGCCACCCCAAGCTTCTCGAATACGGTTCCGCCGAGCACGAGGCGAAACTCAAGTACGAGTATTTTGAAGAACACAAGGACCAGGCGCTGGCTGGATATCAGGTCCAGTTCGAGAACCTCTACGAGGCCGGCTACACCGGCGAATACGAGACATATACGCCGGACCAACTCAGCACTGCCGTTGGTCAGACCCTCGGGCTCGACGCGCCGAGTGAAGACGTCCGAAAGGTCACCGAAGAAATCACCGACCGCGCCGGCAGCGACGCCGAGGTCAAGATCGTGCCGGTGTTCTCCCTCGACGGCGGGAAGGAATCGACGACGGCTTTGTTCGCGATCAAGAGCGGCGGCGACGAAATCGGCTATGTCGACAGTTCTGGCAAATATTACAGCACCTTCGATGAATTCCAGCACGAGAACCGCATCTTCAGCGAAAAGGGCAATCTGGTCATGGCCAAGGGCGGCGACATGTCGCTCGGCGAGGATGGTTTTTCGCTCGACGAATTGGAAGTGGCCGACGCGCGCAAGGTGGATTTCTGGGACAAGGCTACCGACATCGGCCTTGGCATCGTCGCGGGTGTCTCCACCATCGTCTCGTTCGTGCCGGGCGGCCAATGGGCGATTCCCATCGCGATCGGCTCCGGTTCAATCCTTGGCGGCAAGGCTCTGATCAAAGAGGGTGATCACCTCCTGCAGGGCGGCGACTTCGACAGCCAGTCGGCCTGGAATGTCGCGACCGGCGTAACCGCATTCCTGCCCGTGGGCGCGGGTGCCCTGCGAACATTCGGCTTGGCAAAGACAAGCCTGTCCGGATCCCAGGCTTTCGCGGGCGGCTTCGGGATGACCCGCATGAAGGATGCCAGCTGGGGCATCGGCAGATTCCAGGTGAACGTAAAGGAGGCCTCTTATGCCGGTAAGGTCTCGGAGTTTATGCAAGGCGGCAACAGGCTGACCACCGCTGCGTGGCGCCTCGATGCCGGCGCCGTGGTTACCGGTGTTCCGTTGCTCGGCAAATCGGTGGAAGATCTCGCGGCGCATGGCGGCGAGATGTCCCTGCTCGAGCTCGCGAACGCAGTCGTGGGCATAGGCGTCGGCACTGTCGGCACAGGCCTGGGCGGCCGCTCGCTGTTGTACAACATGCCTGGAACGGGCGGTACACGGAGCGGAACTCATGCGTCGGCCAGTTTTCCTGGCGGACCGGATTCGGGGCCGCAACCGCGGGCCGTCTACGAGATGGGCCCTGACGGTGTGTACAGGCCCACCGGCGAACAGGTCGTGCCGGATCCAGATGAGATCATCATCAATGGCGACGTGGTCGGCGAAACGTCCGGCCAGCAGGGGCCTGGTTTCGGTGCCCCAGAAGGTTCGCGCAACGGGGCGGAGGCCGGAAATCCCGGTCAGCGCGCGCTGCCGGCCGGCGAGTCCGATGGGCCGAACCCGCCGCCACCCACGGGTGGCAAGGATGCAGGCCACGTCCAGCCGTCGCGGCCGATGGTCGTGCATGAGCAAGGCCCCGACGGCGTCTATCGCCCGACCGACAAACTGGTCTTCCACGATCCCAGCCACCCCGTCGTCGAGGGGACGGTTGTCAACGTCCACGATGAAGGGCCGAGCGCCCCGGGCGAGCGCGGCGATCCCGAGAATGCCAGCGACCGAGACGCCCAGGGAGCGCGTGAGCAGAATGTGCGCGTCCCCGCCGACGGCGATCCGATCGTGGTTCCGCCGGTCCGCGGCGACGGAACGACGCGCCCGGCCGAGAGCGGCTTCCGGCTCGTCTGGGACCCGGCGACCAAGACGTTCACCGGCATGCCGAGGCCCAATCCCGCGGAATACGTCTACACCAGCGGCAAGGATCCGCAGCAGACGGGCTATCTCGACGGCGCACGCCCTTCCGACCCGGCCGTGCTGGCCACCCCGGACGAGCTCCTGCTCCAGTCCGAAACGGAAACACGCGGGGCGGAAGGCACCCGCCCGTTGATGCGCTACACTCTCGGCAACCGCCATACCGGCGAGATGCTCGTCGATTTCAACCTACCGGAAGCGCAAAGGGTTGTCGCCATACCCGAACCCAAGGCGATCACGGCCGCGCCGGAGCCGGTGCCGGCTCCTGTCGAGCTCGACCCTTCCTTGCCGGTGCTTTATCTCGGCGCCGACGGCCGCTGGACAGCCGATCCGAACGTCCGCACGCAGCCACCGCCCGTGACGGATACCGGACACCCCAGCCCGGTTCGGCACGACGGCACGCCGGTCATCAACAATTTCTCGTCAAACCCATACAGCTTCGGCCAGACGTTCAATGCCGTCAAAGCCGGCCTGCGGCGCATCGGCACGCGTTACCTGAATACTGAACCCCGCTATGACTATCCGAAGCTCGGCGAGTTGGTCGACAGCATCTATCACCGGCCGGTTCCGCAGGACGGCGTCACCGCCGGACAGGACATCTATGT
>NZ_RZSW01000810.1:0-2002 GCF_003997375.1 Mesorhizobium sp. M5C.F.Ca.IN.020.29.1.1
GAGAAGGATGCCGTCACGGCGTTTTCGGACAAATTCCCGATCGCGCTTTACCAGTTTTTCGATCAGCTCCTCGACGCCTTTTCCACGCGCGCCGCGCGTTACAAGGTCCGCGGTATCCTTGACCGCCGCAAGTGCATTGTCGACAGCGACGCTGCAGCCGCAGGCCTGCAGGAAGGCATGATCGTTTTCAGCATCGCCAATACCGACCACATTGTGTGGCGACAGCCTGAGGTCCTCAAGTGCGGCGGCCAGCCCGGTTGCTTTGTTAATGCCGCTGGGCAGGATCATCACCGCGCCCTTGTTGAAGATGATTTCCAGCTCCAGCCCGAGTTCCTTGATGACCTCAAGAACTGTTGCCTGGTGTGGTTCCCAGGTTGCAACGATCGACCGTCCGACTGAAAGCGGCTTGACGCCGTGTTTCTTCAGCTTGTCGACGAACTTGGGCGCCGGTGCCGGTGAGATCGCACGTTCTTCCTCGCTGGCAGGCGTGTAAATCAACGCCCCATTTTCGGCGACGACCTTGTCGAACACGCCGAGCTCGGGAAAAACGCGCTTGAGATCGGGCAGCTCGCGGCCCGTGACGAGGATGAGTTTGCGGCCACTTTTCTTGACCCGTTCGAGAGCAGCAAGCGTCTTTTCAGCTACGATCCCATCGTGCGCCAGCGTGCCGTCATAGTCTGTCGCCAAGGCAATGAAATACATCTGTCGACCATTTCATATCTGAGATCGCCGCTACCATCGTCACAGGCGAGAGGTCGCACGACGATCGAGCTGAGCGGGCGACAGGCACTCAGTAGCCGCCGATGATCGGCAATATCTCGCCAGTGATGTAGCTCGAGCAATGCGGTGAGGCGAGGAATACATAGGCCGGCGCGATCTCCTCCGGTTGTGCGGGCCGTTTCATCGGCGTGTCTGCGCCGAACTTCGAAACGTCACCGGCTTGTTTGTCAGACGGGTTGAGCGGCGTCCACACGGGGCCCGGCGCCACGCAGTTCACCCGAATTCCCTTTTCGATAAGATTGCCCGAGAGCGCGCGCGTGAAGGCATGAATGCCGCCCTTGGTCATTGAATAGTCGACCAGTTGCTTCGAGCCCTCTATGCCGGTTACGGAGCCGCTGTTGATGATCGCCGAACCGGGCTTCATATGCGGCACGGCCTCCTGCGCCATATGGAAATAACCGTAGAGGTTGGTCTTCAGCGTCGTGTCGAAATGCTCTTCGGTCAGCTCGCTGAAGTCGCTGGAATGGATCTGGAAAGCGGCGTTGTTGACCAGCACGTCGATCCGGCCAAATTCCTTTACCACCTCAGCCACCGCGTTGTGGCAGTGGTCGCGTTCGCTGACGTCGGCCTTGACCAGCATGCAGCGCCGGCCTTCGGCTTCGACGGCCCTCTTCGTCTCTTCGGCGTCCTTATCCTCGGACAGATAGACGATCGCCACATCGGCGCCTTCGCGCGCATAGAGCACGGCCACGGCTCGGCCGATGCCTGAATCGCCGCCTGTGATTACGGCTACTTTGCCATCTAGTTTTTTTGATCCGATATAGAATGGCGCATCATAGAGCGGCGCCGGCTCAATGGCCCATTCGTGCCCCGGCTTCGGCTGGTGCTGTTCAGGAAAGGGCGGCTCGGGATATTTGCGTGCTCCGGCCTGCATGGCGCCTTGCTGCTTGCCGTCCTTCGATTTGTCCTTGGCATCGATGCCGCGCTGGATGTGGCGTTGCTTGGCGGCCTCGCCGGCGATTTCCGATTTCATCTGCATGGCTGTCTCCTTAGCTTGGAAAAGGGACAACGCATGTCCGGCGAAAAAGTTTACGCGACGGTGTCATTCCTTCAGCAGCGAATCCAAACGCCAGGAAATCGACGGCGCGCACTGCCCAACTGGCAACGAATGACGCGGCCGGACGTTGGGCACAAGCGGGTCCGAGAAACTGAAGGCGCGCTAGCCAGGCAGATGGTATTCCGAGCTGGTGACCTGAAGATTTCCCGCCGCTCGGCAGTACAG
>NZ_RZSW01000811.1:0-2001 GCF_003997375.1 Mesorhizobium sp. M5C.F.Ca.IN.020.29.1.1
GCGATCTTTGCTCAACCTCCCTTGGCAACCCTGCGCCAAAATCTCCATGCCTTGCGACATCGATGGCGTGAACCACCACGAAAGCGCAAATTTCAGTCCATGCCGAAGCTATCTTAGCGCATATGCCCAATTGGGGGAGATCGGCCACTGCTGCCGAGTTGTTACCGAACCGGCGCCGTTAGCGCGAAATGGGCGCCTTGCGGGTCCGTGCACATTACGATCCAGCTTCCACCCGGAACCTCCATCGGGCCCACCAGGATTTGACCGCCGTTGTCGGTCACGCGCTTGGCCGCCGCGTCGATGCTAGGTACATTGAAATAGAACTGCCAGACCGGCACGGGGATCTGCTCGGGCTTGTTCATCATGCCGCCAATAGGTTCGCCGCCGGCGGTAAAGAGCTGGTAGATGCCCATCGGCCCCATATCCATGGCATCGCCCGTTTCCCAGCCGAACTGGTCGGAGTAGAAATCGAGGGCCGCCTTCCAGTCTGATGTATAGAGCTCATGCCAGCCGATACTGCCAGGAGTGGTGGCCGGCAGGGCAGGTAGGTCCGGACCGTCGGGCTGCAGGAAATTGAACACCGCGCCTTGCGGATCGGCGACGACTGCAAAACGACCGACACCGGGGATGTCGTCGGGTTCGCGGTGAACAGTGCCGCCCGCCGCCTTCAACGACTTCGTCGCGGCGTCGACATCCCTGGTATGGATGTAGCCGACCCAGGCCGGCGGCATGCCCGTGTTGCGTACTTCTTCTGGCTGCGCCATCAGCCCGGCAACGCCGCGCTCGCCGACATTCATGACAATGTAACGAGGCATGCCTGGCGCCCCGTCGAAAACCTGCGCTTTCCAGCCGACCACACTCGTGTAGAAGGCCTCGGCAGCGTCGAGATCGGTGGTCATTAGCTCGTACCAGAAGAAGGGCATGGGGGATTCTGGCATCGTCGTGCTCCTTGCGTTTCTGTCGTTGATCGTGTGCGATCCATCCTAGGACGATCTTCGCGACGTGAATCCGACACCTGGGTCAAGAATCGACCGAGGCAAGGCACCGCCGTTCAAGTCTTGCGTACTTCGCGGTTTTCGCCTTTCCTTTGGTCAACGAGGGGTGTTGGTCCATGCTCCGGATGTCGCTCACTTCAGAGCTTGTCGCGCTATGCCATCGGGAGGAGGCCGATCCCGGTCGCGATGGAAGCTGGACGCAACTAAACGATGAGGATTTCGAGACCCTCGCGTCGCGGCTATCGAGCGAAGCAGGCGCGGGCCCCTTGTGGGTGTTCGCCTATGGCTCGCTGATCTGGAAGCCGGCTTTCGAGTCCGTCGAACGACAGCGCGCTACCGCTTTCGGCTGGCACCGGTCCTTCTGTCTCGACATTGCCCGCTGGCGCGGCAGCGCTGCGCAGCCGGGACTGATGATGGCGCTCGAACGAGGTGGCCGATGCGATGGTGTGATCTACCGCTTGCCGGAGGGGGAAAAGCCGTTGCAGATCGAAAAACTGTTGCGGCGCGAGATCGACGATCACGAGAGTGTCGGCTCGGTCAGGTGGCTTCTGGTGCGTACGGCTCAAGGCACGCTCAGCGCGCTGGGCTTCTGGGTCGGCGTAACCGGCAGGGGCACCTCTCTCAATCAGCCCTTGGAAAATGTGGCGCAGGTGCTGGCCAGGGCATGCGGGCATGTCGGGTCCGGCGCCGAATACCTCTACAACACCGTGAGTCACCTGGAAGAATTCGGCATTCGTGACCGCAATTTGTGGCGGCTGCAGGAACTGGTCGCGGACGAGATCAGGTCGATCCATGGCCGCACCCCCGGAATGGGCCTCCTCTCCACACAGTGATCGCGCGTGAAATCTCGATAACATGAGTTTATTTATCATATTTTATTGTGGGTTTTCAGCGGCTTGCGTCGAAAATTGACCAATTGATAAAAAAACAAAACGTGTTAGCCTTCCTCAAAACCACAAGAATGGGGAAGCGGAATGGCGACTGGTCATTTCAAGCAGGGCATTGC
>NZ_RZSW01000812.1:0-1993 GCF_003997375.1 Mesorhizobium sp. M5C.F.Ca.IN.020.29.1.1
CCGATACCATCGTCATCGACAGCGGCTCGGTGACGAGCGAGGTACTGGACAGCGGCTTTAATGGAAGGGTCTCGCTGGCCGATGGCGCCATCGATCTCAACCTCAGGGCGGTTGCGGCTTCCGCGGCACTGCCGGCGGCAGTGCGCGGCGTGCTCGCCGAGCGGACGCAGCTCAGCGCGGCACTGAAGCGCGACGCCAACGGCAATGTCACCGCCAACGCGATCAGGCTGGTATCAGGTGCATTCAGCGCCGACGGGCAGGCCAGCCTCGCCGACAACCAACTCGCCGTCGACGTCAAGGGCGCGCTGGCCGACATCTCGCTTCTGTCCGGGGATGCCAAGGGCGCCATAACGTTCGCGCTGAAAGCGCAGGGCGCCGGTACAGCGCCGGACCTGTCGCTGACGGTCGACAGCGACCGGCTTTCGGTGGCGGCGCGAGAAGTCACCGGGCTAAAGCTCACCGCGACGGGGAAGGGCGACATCGCCAGCCCGGCGGCCGATATCTCGCTCACCGGATCCGTCAATGACGAGCCACTCGATTTCAAGGCGTCGCTGGTAACGCGGCAGGGAAAGCGGTCCATAGACGGACTAAGCCTGTCACTGGGCGACAACAAAGTTTCGGGCGACCTTGCTCTCGACGATAGATTCCTGCCGCTCGGCACGGTGGCGCTGGATCTACCCGATATCAGTCCGCTCGCAGCCTTGGCGCTGGAAAAAGCTAACGGCGACGTGCGTGGCACGATCGCCTTCTCGAAGACCGGCAATGCGCCTGATGTCACGATCAAGGCTTCGACGGCTTCGATTTCACGCGGCGATGTTTCGGCAAAGACGGTCACCATCGATGCGCTGATCGCCAACTATCTCGCCGCACCGGTGATCTCCGGAAAAATCCTTGCCGACAGCGTCACCTCCGGCGGCACCGTCATTCGCGGCATCGATGTCGATCTCAAGCGTGACGGCGACTGGACAGGCTTTTCCGGCGGCGCCACCGTCAAGGACATTCCGGCCAGGGCCGAAGGCAGGGTGAAGATCGCCGACGGCACGACAAGTGTCGAGATCGCCTCGGGCGAAGCGACAATTCGCGGCATCAAGGCGGCGGTCGCGCAGCCATCGAGCTTAAGCATCGCCAATGGCATGGCCAGTATTGAGAAGCTGATGCTCGATGTCGGCGGCGGATCGGTGACCGTGTCCGGCACCGCCGGCCCGACGCTCGACCTCGCGGCGGAGTTTTCCGCACTGCCGGCCGGCCTTGCCAATGATTTTTCACCCGGCCTCGACGCCGCGGGCACGCTCGGCGGAACAGCGCAAGTGACGGGACCGTCGGCAGCCCCCGACATTCGTTTCAGTGCGCAGCTCAGCGGCGCCGAGACCAGCCAGACCCGCCAGGCGGGGCTCGGGCCGCTCAACCTCGATGCGGCAGGCAGTTTGTCCTCCGCCGGCGGCGTCACCATCGACCACGCGATGCTTGCCGGTGACAAAATTTCCGGCAAGGCCGCCGGCACCATCAATCCGAACGGCGCCAGCGATTTTGCGCTCGACCTGGCCTCGACCGGCCCGAGCCTGCCGCTGGCGCTTGGCAGCACCGAGAGCCCGATCAATCTCGAGTTGCAGGCGCTGTCGGTGGAGGTCGCGGGGCAGGGCATGCAATCGACGCTGAATATCTCCGCGACACTGCCGTCGGTCGCCACCAACCTCGCCAAGGCCGAAGGCATCGCGCTTGCGCTCCATTCCGACGCCTTCGATCTGAAGGGCCGGACAGGGCCGATCTCCGGCACGGTGACGGCGGACAAGATCGGCCTGGACAATCCGACCATCGCGCCGCTGCTCGCCGGAAAGATCACTGCCAAGGTCGCCGGCGATCTCGCTACCGATACCATCGTCATCGACAGCGGCTCGGTGACGAGCGAGGTACTGGACAGCGGCTTTAATGGAAGGGTCTCGCTGGCCGATGGCGCCATCGATCTCAACCTCAGGGCGGTTGCGGCTTCCGCGGC
>NZ_RZSW01000813.1:0-1990 GCF_003997375.1 Mesorhizobium sp. M5C.F.Ca.IN.020.29.1.1
GTTATGTACAGTGCCCATGCAAGCGCCAGGCGTGGTATTCCGCGCAGTTCGCTCGCCGACGGAAGGCGTAAATATTCAAGCCTAGAATTTGTGGAACCAGCTGCTGTCAACAATATACCGCAATATATCGTGAAATATATATTGATATTTCACGTCATGTCCCTAGATATGTCATGCACTTCGCTCGGCAAATTGTCTGCCGCCTACGAATGCAAACAAGGTGCTGGTCTGGAGGAACTTTCGTGGTGTCTCGTCTTGTTCAACATCCATCGCTTCAGCGCAAATCCTGTTCTTCCGCCTTGAGAACTTCTTGCGCTCTATTTTCTGGCCTTCGGGAGGCAAAATGAGCAATTCGTATACTCGATCTGAAGCTCTCCTCTTGAGAGCGCGCGCTGTCATCCCAGGAGGTGTCTCGAGCGGAAATCGAGCGAATTGGACGCCATTCCCCCTCTACTACGCTCGAGGTGATGGTGCTCGAGTGTGGGATGTGGATGGCAACGAATACATTGATTATGTGTTGGGCAGGGGACCACTGATTCTTGGTCACGGAGAACCAGAGCTCATAGATGCGATATACCGTCAACTTAAAGTGAGCCAATTTTTTGCAGGTCAGATAGAGGCAGAGATAGAACTTGCAGAATTAATTTGCTCGCTTGTGAACAATGCCGAAATGGTCAGGTTTTGCAATTCTGGTTCAGAGGCAATACATGCCTGCACTCGACTCGCTCGATCGGCAACTGGTCGAGAGAAAATTATCAGATTCATCGGCCACTATCATGGGTGGTATGATGGCATAGCCTGGGGATTTTCGGGCGTGAATGCCAGCCCGGAGGGTCCATCTTTACCCGTGCCGATGTCTCTCGGCCAGCCCTCCTCTGATGCCTCAAACATATTGGCAGTCGAATGGAATGACCCGGAAGCAGTCACAAATGCCTTTGAGAAATGTCGTGGAGAAGTTGCGGCGGTCATTACCGAGCCAATTATGTTCAATGGCTTCTGGAGCAATATCCACCCGTTCGAAGGGTTTCTCAGGTTTCTTCGAGAACAATGCGACGCGAACGGCGCGCTGTTGGTTTTCGACGAGGTCCAAACCGGCTTTCGCATTTCGCTCGGAGGAGCTGCAGAGCACTTTGGCGTCGCCGCAGACCTAAGCGCGTTTGCAAAGGCACTAAGCGGAGGCGTCTGTCTCGCTGCCTTTGCTGGTCGAACGGATGTTATGAAGCGACTGGTCGAAACCAATACCGTGCACACAGGAACCTATAATGCCTATCCGCCTGCCGTCGCGGGGGCCTTGAGGCATCTGACCCTCCTTGCGGCGAGTTCCGGCGCAAAGCTCCAGCGTGTACATCATCATGCGGCATTGCTCGAGCGGAGCCTTAGAGATCTAGCAGGGCAAACTCAGCTACCTCTTGTAGTTCGGGCGAGCCCAGGCGCAGTCACTACAGCCTTCAGGGCCGCTTCCACACAGGTCATCAACCATCGTTCGGCAGCCGAAGGTCTAGATTTTAGCCTCCAGCGCGCATGGCACCTCGCATTGCAGGATCGAGGCGTCCGGATCACGCCAGAAGGCCTCTGGTACCTGTCCGCAGCGCACTCCGCCAAAGACATAGCAATCACTGTCGATGCCGCGCGGGATGCGCTTCAAAGCCTCTCGTCACGATAACACAGGGGAATGCAATATGCCCGTACGATCCAACAGTGTCGCTCGCCTTGTTTCTCCGCGCCGTTTAATCCTAACGTGCGATGCGCTGAGCGAGGACCTCCCACCAGACTTCGTGCGAATAAGAATCGAATTCTGCGGGGTCTGCGGGACAGATAGATCCTTCTATCTGGGCCACCGCGATGAAGGCTATCCTATCAGTCTCGGTCACGAGCACTGCGGCATTATTGTCGCAGCCGGAGACCAGGTCAGGCCCTATCAGGCGGGAGATTTTGTGGCGATTGATCCGAATTATCGATGCGGTTCCTGCCATTATTGCAGGATAGGCGC
>NZ_RZSW01000814.1:0-1989 GCF_003997375.1 Mesorhizobium sp. M5C.F.Ca.IN.020.29.1.1
GAAGAGCAGGAAAGCAGAATAGAGTACAAAGACGAGGCTAAACACCAGCGTCTTCACGATCAGCGAAAGCGCAAAAACATTCAGATGCGGCGAGGCGCGCGCCAAGAAGGCCAGCACAATGTCGGACAAGAGTATGCTGATGATGAGCGGGAAGACGAGGGTCAATGCCATCATCAGGATGCGGTTCAGCAGATCGAGGAAGATGCCGGCTGCATCCTTGCTGAACACGGGCAGAAGTTGGTCGATCGGCCAAAGGCCATAGCTGTCGTAGAGGCTGGTCAGAGAAAGTTCGAGGCCCCCGGCAGCCAGGTAGATCGTGACCATGATGACGGCGAGCAAGGTGCCGGTGGCACTCGTCTCATGGGTCATCATCGGATCGATCAGCGTCCCCATCGTGGAGCCGCGCTGCAGGTCCAGGATATCGCCGGCAGCCTCGGCCGCCCAGAACGGTATGCCCATCGCCAGCCCGAGCGTTACCCCGACCACGACCTCCTTGAGCATGTACACGACGATCATCGTCGTCGCGATGTCAGTGTTTGTAAGCGTGTTCACGAGCATCGGAAAGACCGGAACCGCCAGCGCCAGAGCAACGCCGTTGCGCAGAAGGCCTGATAGCGGCACACGCGAAAAGAGCGGCATCAGGAGCATGAACCCGGTCATGCGTGCGAGCGCGAAAGCTCCGGCCAAAAGAAAGAACTGAAGCTCTTTGACCGACGCGAAGAATGGTTCGACCGGCATCTGCGTGCCTCAACGCGTGACGACGGGGAATTCGTCCAGCGCCGTTGAGGCCTGCTCCGCGATCTGCTGGCCAAGCAGCGGGCCGAAGACGATGATGACCAGCAGGATCACGACGAGCTTAATCGTCTGCGGCAGGGACTGGTCCTGAATTTGCGTCAGCGCCTGGGCAAGCCCGACAAGGATGCCGACGGCCATCGCCGCGATGATCGCCGGGCTCGACGCGAACAGCACTGTCAGAAGCGCGCTTTGGACCTTCGCCAGGATGAAGTCATTGCTCATGCAAACCTCCCAGCGGCGTCAGACGTAACTCAGGATGAGGCCGTGCATCAGCCGCGACCAGCCATCTATGGCGACGAAAAGGAACAGTTTCAGCGGGATCGAAATGAGGACCGGCGAGACCATGATCATGCCGAGCGTCATCAGGATGTTTGCAACAACGATGTCGATGATAAGGAAGGGAAGATAGAGCAGAAAGCCGATTTCAAACGCGCGCGTAAGCTCGGACGCGACAAAGGCAGGGACTAATATCGAAAGATCGTCGTCTTTCAGATTTTGACGTGCCTGTTCCGGCCACAGGCGGTTCGTTCCGTCAAGAAAGAACTGCCGCTCTTCCGGCTGCGTGAATTTGATGAGGTGCTGCTGTAATGGTTCCCTGACCAGTTGCGCCGCCCTGGCGAGGTCGTCTGTAGTCTGGAACTGAACCTGCCCTTCCTGAAGCCGGCCCGTCATCTCGCTCAGCAATGGCGTCGTGACATAGACCGTTAGCACGAGCGCTATGCCGTAGAGGACCAAATTGGGCGGCATCTGCTGGACCCCGAGCGCATTGCGGATGAGGAACAGCACGACCGAGATTTTCAGGAATCCGGTCATGGTCACGACGGCCAGCGGCAGCAAACCGACGAAGCCGACGGCAATCAGAATCCCAAGCAGGTTGGGCGAATTGTCAAGCATTGTCGAACATGCGGGCGATCCGCACGCCCAGGCTCTCCCCAATCCGCACGATCTCGCCACGGCCTACGCGTTTGCCGTTGGCGATGATGTCGACCGTCTCCTTCGTCACATTGGCGAGCGGAACGATGGCGCCGGGCGCAAGCTGCCTTACCTCGCCGAGAGGCATTGCCGTGCGGCCGAGCTCGAAGGCAAGCGCAACCGGCAACTCGTCCAGAGTTGACTCTTCCAATGTCTGGTCGGCGTGCGGCGGTGTGTACTGATTCATGGTCCACTCCCATTTCGATCCAGCGATTGCAGTCG
>NZ_RZSW01000815.1:0-1984 GCF_003997375.1 Mesorhizobium sp. M5C.F.Ca.IN.020.29.1.1
GTTCTGGATCGGCAAGTATTTCTACCGGGTGCGCACCGGCGAGGAGCTGGTCGACAAGGGCGTCTTCACCGGCACCGAATACCGGGAGTTCCAGAAGGCCGAGGATTTCCTGTGGGCGGTGCGCTGCCACATGCATTTCCTCACCGGCAAAGCCGAGGAACGGCTGCATTTCGACATCCAGCGCGAGATCGCCGAGCGGCTGGGCTACACCACACATCCAGGCCTGTCGGCGGTCGAGCGCTTCATGAAGCATTACTTCCTCGTCGCCAAGGATGTCGGGGATCTCACCCGCATCTTCTGCGCTGCACTCGAGGAAGAGCAGGCCAAGCATGTGCCGGGCTTCAACCGCATCTTCCTCACCTTCTCGCGCCGCAAGCGCAAGCTTGCCGGCACGTCCGATTTCATTATCGACAACCATCGCATCAACGTCGCCGACGACCTGGTGTTCGAGCGCGATCCGGTCAATCTCTTGAGGCTGTTCTGGTTCGCCGACAAGCACGGGCTGGAATTTCACCCCGATGCGTTGAAGCTGCTGACCCGTTCGCTCGGCCTCGTCGGCAAGGCGCTCAGGCGCGACGAGGAAGCCAACCGGCTGTTCCTCGACATATTGACGTCGGACCGCAATGCCGAACTCAATCTCAGGCGCATGAACGAGGCGGGACTGCTGGCAAAGCTGATCCCGGATTTCGGCAAGATCGTCGCCATGATGCAGTTCTCGATGTACCACCACTATACGGTGGACGAGCACCTGATCCGCTGTATCGGCGTGTTGGCCGAGATCGAGCGTGGCGACGGTGAAAAGATCCACCCGCTTGCCCACACGCTGATGCCGGGGCTGAAGAAAAGCCGCGAGGCGCTCTACGTCGCGGTGCTTTTGCACGACATCGCCAAGGGACGGCCCGAGGACCATTCCGAAGTGGGTGCCCGGATCGCGCGGCGCATCTGCCCGCATATGGGGCTGTCGGCGGCCGACACCGAAACAGTTGCCTGGCTGGTCGAGAACCACCTCGTCATGTCGATGACGGCACAGACCCGCGATCTCAACGACCGCAAGACAATCGAGGATTTCGCCGCGATCGTGCAGTCGGTCGAACGACTGAAGCTGCTGCTCATCCTCACCGTCTGCGATATCAGAGGCGTCGGGCCGGGCGTCTGGAACGGCTGGAAAGGCCAATTGCTGCGCACGCTCTACTATGAGACCGAATTGCTGTTGACCGGGGGATTTTCGGAAGTGTCGCGCGCCGAGCGAACGGCGGCGGCACGCGAGCGGCTGGCCGAAGCGCTTGCCGATTGGTCCGAAAAAGCCCGCAAGCGCTATGTCGGCCTGCACTACGAGAACTATCTGCTGACGGTCGATCTCCCCGACCAGCTTCGCCACGCCGAATTCATCCGCGAGGCGGATGCGGCGGGCAAGAAGCTCGCCACGATGATCAAGACCCATCAGTTCGAGGCGGTGACCGAGATCACCGTGCTGGCGCAGGACCATCCCCGCCTGCTTTCGGTCATTGCCGGGGCATGTGTGGCGGCCGGCGGCAACATTGTCGACGCGCAGATCTTCACCACCGCAGATGGCCGCGCGCTGGACACCATCCTGATCTCGAGGGAATTCGACCGCGACGAGGACGAACGCCGCCGCGCCGGGCGCGTCGGCCGCCTGATCGAGGATGTGCTGTCGGGCAAGAGCTGGCTGCCGGAGATGATCGAGAAGCGCACCAAGCCGCGGCGCGGCGCCAAGGTCTTCCGCATCCCGCCGCGCGCCGAAATCCGCAACACGCTGTCGAACCGGTTCTCGGTGATCGAGGTCGAGGGGTTGGATCGGCCGGGCCTGCTGTCCGAGATCACCGGGGCGTTGTCCGACCTGTCGCTCGACATCGCGTCGGCACACATCACCACCTTCGGCGAAAAGGTCATCGATACCTTCTATGTAACCGATCTCACCGGCCAGAAGATCGACAGCCCGACGCGCATGGCCGCCATCCAAAAC
>NZ_RZSW01000816.1:0-1984 GCF_003997375.1 Mesorhizobium sp. M5C.F.Ca.IN.020.29.1.1
GTCCGTGACCTGATTGAGTTCTCTCGCATGGAGGCCATCAGTGCGGACGGCATGACCGCTCAGCTTAGTGAGCAGACGTCTATCCGTCGGCTCGACCTCAACAACTTCCTGCTCGGAGACGTTTGCTCGAAGTGTAACAACGGCTGGATGAGCGCGCTCGAGGCACGAATGAAGCCGATCCTCGCGAAGCTCACAGCGAAGGTTGCGCTCCCTATGGCCGAACGCGAGGTCCTCGCTAAGTGGGCAATGAAGACAGCCTATGTGCTCTCTTGCTATCTCGACCCGCCGGTTGGCCGGATACCAGCCAAGCATGGTCATCAGCTCGTCGGAGACACCTTCACACTGCCGAAAGGCGTGGCGGTATTCTATCGGTACGCGGCCGACACGCGGATTTGGTTTTCTATCTCCCTGACGCTCACGGTGCAGGGTACCGACGAAGAGGCAGTCAGGCGTCGCTATCAGAACGCCTACAAGGTTCTGCTGCAGCTCGGCGCCGTCCAGTTTATGGTGATGTTCTACCCCGACAGTGCGGTGGAAATCAGCTATGCAACGAGTGTCGCGACACTGGCAGCGGCAAACGTGGATACAGTGGGCGAACATCCCGTGGATAGGGATATGCCCGACATCGGTGACCCGACCTTCAGGTTCATGATGTCGACCGAAGTGAGGCCAAGCAGGAGTCCCAAGCCGGTCGGCCGAAACGACCTCTGCGCATGTGGAAGCGCGTTGAAGTACAAGCACTGTCATGGCGCACCAGAGGTAAACCGGCGGCCGCCACCATCGCGCCAAGGATGGATGTAGCGGATCCCCGTGGTTCGTTTCTCTATTTCTCAAAGTGTTCGAGGGCCTGACGCTATGCGCGAGAAGCCGTTTACCCGCCCGACCATCGTCGCAGCCAACGAGTTGCTGGCTCAGGCAGCGAGGACGCATACCGAAATAAATAAGTTGGTGCTTCGCCTTGGCCTAGAGGCGGAGATTCCGGACGATACCTCCCTTGGCATGGAGAAGAAATGCGATCGTCTTGGCCGCACTGTGCTATCCCGGCCGGAGGACGTCGTCGCTTCGGTTGATGGCAGTTTTACTTTGGCCGAGGCCTTTGTGCGGCAGGCGCTCACTTTTGCACGACAGGGATCTGAAGACCCGCGCCAGGATGCCTTCCTGCGTGGCCTTTCCAGAGATGGGTATGTTGTTGTCTGGGGGGAGTCGGGGCAGCGCCCTTCCTTACGAATCGCCTTGCCCAACGAAGTCGACCTGCCGGCGACCGACGATGAGGTCCGAAGTCTGCTGAAGCATTTCCAGTTCAGCGTCGCGCACGGTCATCTCGACCAAGCCATCGAGGCGCATACTCGCGGAGAATGGGCTGCGGCGAACGCGCAGCTCCGCACCTTTCTCGAAGGTCTGTTCGACGACATTGCGCGATATGTCGATCTATCCCGCGCAGCCACGTTGTCGACGTCCGAAAATCGTCGCGCAATGCTTGCTGAGCCCCAGGTCGGGTTTCTCGCCCGGACCGCAACGAATGGACACCGGATGGCAAGAATTACATCAATGGTCTGTTCAAGATGTTGCACACAGATGGCTCCCATCCGGGCCTGTCCGACGAGGACCACTGCACCTTCCGCCTGCATATTGTGCTGGTGACCGCTCGAACCTTCCTGCGGCGGCTTTGGCAGGGCACTCAGTAGCGAACCCCTGGATGGCGCCGCTTTTCTTTCCGGTGTGTAATCGCGCCTGAGGTCGGGGGACTTTGGGTATCAGCTGACCCGCGGGCCACTCGGTACTTTTGCCGTGCCAGATCGCATCGAAAACGTCGTGAATACCCGGCCAAGTTCGACTTGGCCTAGATCATCGATCTCCGTCCCCGCCTCGCCGAGATGCTTCCGCCATATTGGCAACCGCATCGACGAGCACCTTGACAGCATGCACAGCTGGACCCTCGACCAACATCCCGCATTCGAGGTTAGTTGCCTTTGACCGCCTGAGC
>NZ_RZSW01000817.1:0-1981 GCF_003997375.1 Mesorhizobium sp. M5C.F.Ca.IN.020.29.1.1
ATCCGCGCTCCGGCGGTTCGGCGCTCGGTTTTCTACGCGACCGGCGTCGAATGAACGTTGCGCTGAGCAGGGCAAAATCCAAGCTTGTGATCGTAGGTAGTCTTCAGTTCCTGAGCGAGGCCGTTCAGGGTGTCAATCCTGATGAAGAGACACATGATCTGATGTTTCTGACCGATATGCTCGCGGCAATCAAAGCTCTGGCCGGGCAGCGGAGGCCTGACGGACGAGCCGCTGCCGAGCTTATCAGGCCAGAGATTCTCGGAGGAGGCAGGTGAGCATTCTCGTCGCTGTACCCATCTTTCGAGTCTCCTGCCGGGTTGGGATAGACAAAGGGCGGCCGTGGAGCATCGTCGACGAACTAATCCTCGCTTCAATTGCGCGCGTGCCCCGGACGATCAAGGAACTGGCGGATCATGCCGACCTACCGCGCCAACTCGTAGTCGCATCTATCGCACGGCTCATGCGATTTCGGCTGATCGAGGTTCGAGCATCTGCCAATGGCGCGTCGTTCATGGCGAGTCCATATGGGTTTGAAGCCATCAGCAGCGGCAATCCGTTGCCTTTTTTTCCGAAACGGCTCGTTCGGAAGGCAAGTTTTGTCATCGAAAGAGCGACTGGAACCTTCTTTCCGACACGAGATGTGCTGATCAAGTCTCCGCGAAAGATCGAAGCGGAGCGAAAGGTTGGTGCCGATGTCCGCGTCCTGCGCGTGGAGGGCGATGGACCGACAATGTCACAAGAGGCCAATCTCAATCGTCTTAGCGAGGTGGTGGCCCAAGGATGGGATGAACAACTCGCGTCGATCGATGGCCGCACGGCGTCAGTGCGAGACGATGAATACATGGTAGTCCGTGTCGTAGACGGGGTACCTCGGGGATTGCCTGAGGCAGCTGGTGATGAGCTGCGCCGGATTGTCGACGTGGTTGCGGCGCTTGACGTTGGCAACCCCGGCCTAACGGTCCAGTATTCGGGACCGCAATCCTCGCGGCATACGGAGCCGGTGTATCACGATTGCTCGTTTAGCCCGGAGGACCTGATCATAGGGGGTTCGGCCCAGCGTGTGGAATTCGAGAAGCTTGTTCGGGGGGCACATCAGCGGGTGATCATCCATTCGACGTTCATCAAAGCGTCGGACGTCGAAGCCCTGTTCGAGATCATACGCGCTGCATGCAGGCGCGGCGTCCGCTTCAGCGTATTCTGGGGTGCAGAATATGATGAGGAGACCGAGACTCGAAATGCGGCGGAAGCCGCTAAAATCATGGAGATGGTGAGCAAGGACGCGGATACCGCGGGCCGCTTTGTCGTCGACATGCGAACGACAGGCTCTCATGCGAAGGTGATGCTGGTCGATACGCCTTCGGGAGAGTGGCTGGCAGCCGTAAGCTCCTGCAACTGGTTGAAGTCGCCGTTTCGAAACATTGAGTTGACGGCGATACTCCGCGATCAAGCGGTTGTGGCTGATGTAATGGGCGCCTTTCAGCAGATCATCGGGAGGCGCGGCCTTTCGGACACTGTCGCCACGGAATTGCATTTGACGAAGCGTGATCTGAAGCGCCTCAGCCCAAAGGGGGGACCAACGCGTATTGCGGTCATTTCTGGCGATGCGCATGATGCACTGCTGAGAGAAGCCAGTGGGATAGCTTCACAGCGGCTCGTGCTAGGATGTCATAAGCTGGGATCCACTGCCCGTCCGGGTGCCTTATTGCAAGGACAGATGGCGGCCTCTCGGCCTGGCATGGCGGTGAGGGTGCTCTACACGATGGTTTCCAAGCCGATGCGAAATCGCCATGCCCGCGAGCTAAAGGCGGAAGCGGCCGCGAACGGGTTCCGCCTGATCGAGGCAGGCAAGATTCCTCTCCATGGGAAGTTCCTCGCTTGGGATAATGACGATCTTGTCGTAACCAGCATGAATTGGGCGTCGGCTTCGTCGGAAGTGGATTTTCCCGACGCCGAGATTGGGGTGCATATTGCGTCCCAAGGC
>NZ_RZSW01000818.1:0-1977 GCF_003997375.1 Mesorhizobium sp. M5C.F.Ca.IN.020.29.1.1
CGCTCGTACTGGTTCAAATTGTCGAATCCGTCGTCAAGGCGTTCGAAATCTATCCGGTCGAAGCGCTCGAATCGTCCAGCGATCGTGGTCGACGCTATGTGACAATTCGCGGGCTTCCAAACAATGATCGTGATCGTATCGCCAAGCGCATCGGCGTCCCCGAGACGTCGGCGGCGCTGGCCAGGCTCTTCGCGGAGGAGCACCGGGACGCCGAAAGCCAATGGCGCATCAGCCTTTCCGCGAGCCTGGGCGGGTCTAGAACGCACGACATCACGGCGTCGTTTGTCGACGTCGTCGAGAAACGAGGTGGTCAAGCATACCGATTCGAGGTTGACGACGAGGTTCCCCAGGGAGGTCCGCTGTTCCTACGTGCCGACGGTGAGACCGGCACCGAGAAGGTTATAGGGCGGCACCTGGCGAATATTCGCGCGCTCAACACGCGTGTCGATCTCGTGGACATGCTAGACGATCCTTGGCGACTTCAGCGCTCGAGCAAGGCGGCGCTGAGGGAAGATGCCGCCGAGTTCGCGGAACTGGATCACCCGAAGCAGAAGGCTCTGCGCTCTATCTGGAGCACTCTTCCGTCTTTCTTTGTCGTTGGTCCACCTGGCGTGGGGAAGACAAGGCTAGCGACAGAATTGATCTGGCGCCGTTTCGAGGATCCATCGACTCGCATCCTCCTGAGTGCACAGGGTCACGACGCCCTCGATAACTTGCAGGAAAAAGTCAAGGAGGTGCTAGCCAGTCACGATGCGCATGGCGTTATTGTCGTGCGTTCGTCATCACTTCGGAGGGCGAAAACCGAAGACGATGTGCAGCGTGTTGCCGCGAAATACCTTCGGGCTTTGGCCGGGAGCCAAATGGTCTCGGAAAATATCTCCGGTGAGCGCGAGCAGATCAAGCGTCTTGCCGCGGCGTACGACCGGCTTGAGGCCAAATCCGCTCAGACGAACCGAGCTCAGTTGTCGTCAGAGGAGGACGAATTGCATGACGAAGAACGAAAAGGACTGCGAGGCATGTCCAATCTCGTCCTCGATGCAGCCAACATAGTGATCTCAGCGGCGAACTCGGCCGACATTGAGCGGATGGTCGACGCCCGCGAGCAATTCGATTGGGTGATTGTCGAGGAAGCAGCGAAGGCGACCGGTCCTGAGGTTGTCGGTCCTTTGATGCTCTCAGGCCGGCGACTGCTGATTGGAGATCACCATCAGCTCCCCCCGTTCGGAGCCGAGCGCATCGGTGGCATCTTGGGAAATTATGCCCTGGTTGAACAGACCTTGGATATAGCAGAACAAGTCGTCGCTTCTGTCTTGAGGGACGGCGAACTCGAATCCATGCAAGCTCTGCGGACCAATCCACCGAAGTTTAAGGAAGTCACCGACCTCGCGTTGCGGCTGTTGGAGCCATTCCGAAGTGTCGTGGTCGAAGACGAGCGGCGATCGCAGGCAAATCCAAGCCATCGCCACATCGCGGCAACGCTGACCGAACAGAGGCGCATGGACCCGGCCATCGCGGAAATCGTTTCCAAGGCATTTTACCAAGGGAAGCTTCTGACAGAGCGCGGGCGCCGTGAGCGAGCTCAGACCGAGCCGGCGCCGTTTTTTACGATTGATCCGTTGCCCGCTTCCCCCGTCGTCGTGGTCGACTTTCCCCATGTCAGTTCTACAGGCCGGCGCGAACGGATGGAGTTCGGGAGCCCGCGTTGGCACAATCCGTCTGAGATCAACGCCGTAATCAATGTGCTTAGGCACGTGCGAGCAGACACGTCCCGCGGCAACCCCTCCCTTGCAATTCTTTCTCCATATAAGGCCCAAGTCGAAAAGCTCTCCGATCGCGTCGCCGCCTTGCTTCGTAGCGACCTCGCTCACTTGGATGCGTTTCGCCCGGTGCGGCGCGGCGGCAGTTTTGTCGGCACTGTCGATTCCTTCCAAGGAAGTGAAGCCGATCTGGTTGTCATCTCTCTCGTCCGGAATAATC
>NZ_RZSW01000819.1:0-1974 GCF_003997375.1 Mesorhizobium sp. M5C.F.Ca.IN.020.29.1.1
CGACATTGTCGGCGACGTCGTGGGCCTGTTCGAGGCGAATTCCTGAGCGGGTCGCCGGCGCGGATTCCGCTTTAGCGGCGGCTGATCAGATCTGCGACGTCAGCTCGACTGGAAAATCGTCATTGTCGGCGTCGCGCATCGCGGCGAGGCTGCGATTGTCCAGCACCTCGGCGATCGCCTGTCGCACCTCCAGCATCATGTTCCGGACCTGGCATGTCGCCTCGTCGCAATCCTCGCAGCGCTGATATTGGGTGTGGCTGGCGCAAGGGATTGGCGCCAGCGGCCCGTCGAGGACACGCACGACATGGCCGATCTTGATCTCGGAGGCCGGCCGGGCGAGGCGGTAGCCGCCTTCCTTGCCCTTGCGGCTCTGGACGAAGCCGGCATTGCGCAATTCGCCCAGAATGGCATCCAGGAATTTCTTCGGGATGTTGTTGGCGACGGCAATGTCGTTGACGAATGCGAGCTGACCCACCGGCAAGCCTGACAGATGCACGAGGGCCTTGAGGCCGTATTTGCCTTTTTTGGTAAGCATGCTCGATTCAGTTCATGAAAACCCCAACCGCCCGCATCTGGCGGTTGTTTGTGTGTAAATCATGACGTTTGGTCGCACGATGCAGTTTCGCGAAAACAAGCCGTCTGATTGCTCAGTAGGCACAAACACGTTGATTCTTCGTGACGTTTTGGATGGTGCGCCCGGAAATGCGCGAAATCACCTTCCGGACCGCGAAACGAAGAAAGCCGGCAAAAGCCGGCTTTCGCTTCAAGTTCAAAGATCGCTTGCTCAGCGGCTGCCATAAGTCTGGTCGAGCAACCCGCCCGCGGCGAAATGCTCGGCCTGGATCTTGGCCCAGCCGCCGAAGACGTCCTCCACCGTCAGCAGGCGGACATCGGGAAACTCAGCCTTGTATTTGGCGGCGACCGCCGCGTCGCGAGCCCTCAGTCCGTTGCGGGCGGCGATGTCCTGGCCCTGCGGCGTGTAGAGGAAGTCGAGATAAGTCCTGGCGAGGTCACGCGTGCCATGCTCGTCGGCGACCGTGTCGACAATCGCCACCGGAAACTCCGCCAGCAGGCTGACCGAAGGCGTCACCTGCTCGAATTTGTCATCGCCATACTCCCTGCGGACGCCGCGCGTTTCCGACTCGAAGGTGATCAGCACGTCGCCGATCTCGCGCTGCACGAAGGTGGTGGTCGCGGCGCGCCCGCCGGAGTCGAAGATCGGGACATTGTTGAACAGTTTGGTGACGAATTCCTTCACCTTGGCATCGTCGCCCTTGAAGGCTTCCTTTGCGTAGGCGGTGGCCGCAAGATAGGTGTAGCGCGCATTACCGGACGTTTTCGGATTGGGGAAGATCACCTGCACGTCGTCGCGCACGAGATCGTCCCAATCCTTGATGTTCTTCGGATTGCCGGCGCGCACCAGGAAGGACGGCAGCGAATAGAAAGGCGAGGCGTTGTCGGGGAAGTCCTTCTGCCAGTCGGCCGAGATAAGACCCTTGGAGACCAGGAAGTCGATGTCGATGACCTGGTTGAAGGTGACGACATCGGCGCCGAGGCCCTCGGCGATGGCACGTGCCTGCGCCGACGTCCCGGCATGCGACTGATCTATGGTCACGCCGGGGTGCTCGGCGACGAAGGCCTTGTTCACCTGCGCAAACAGTTCGCGGCCGACATCGTAGGACGCGTTCAGCAATTTGTCGGCCGACCACGCTTGGGAGGATGCCAGGAACAGGCCGGCCAATGTGGCGACGCCAAGCAAAAATCGCTTCATGAAAACAGGCTCCTAAAATGCCGTTTATCGCAGAAGGATAATCGGGCGACGCCCGACGCGACGAGGCATGCAACCCGGATCTATGGTGTTGCTGTGAGAAAAAGCATTGCCGAATCGGCCCGTTGAAAGGATTTTCTTCCAAGCAGATGCATTTCGGCGCGTTCTCAGCACGCCGAGGTAGCCGCTTAGATACAGCCTTCTAC
>NZ_RZSW01000081.1:0-16333 GCF_003997375.1 Mesorhizobium sp. M5C.F.Ca.IN.020.29.1.1
CGCAAGGCCCGCGCGTCCGACGTCGATGACCTCGCCGTCATCGAGAAGGCTGTTTTCTCGAGCGACCGCATATCCCGCCGCTCCTTTCGCCAGCTGATCGAACGCGAAAGTGCCGAGCTGCTGGTTGCCGAAAGCGACGGCCGCGTCGCCGGCTATGCGGTCGTGCTGTTTCGCAAAGGCAGCGGCGTCGCGCGGCTCTATTCCATCGCCATCGGTCCCTTTTTCGGCGGGCTCGGCATTGGCCGCATGCTGCTGGCATCGGCGGAGGAGACCGCCTTCGAACACAACCGCATGATGCTGCGCCTCGAGGTGCGCGAGGACAACAGCCGGGCCATTCGCATCTACGAGCAGAGCGGCTACCGCAAGATCGGCCGCGAACCGGGCTATTACGAGGACGGCGCCACGGCGCTGCGCTACGAAAAGACTTTGCGCGGCGACATTCCGGTCGCCACCAAGGTGCCGTTCTACCAGCAGACCTGCGAATTCACCTGCGGCCCGTGCTGCCTGATGATGGCAATGGCCAATTTCGAGCCCGGCTTCGTGCCCGACCCGGTCATGGAAATCCGTTTGTGGCGCGAGGCGACCACCGTTTTCATGATGTCGGGGCCTGGCGGCTGTGAGCCGTTCGGCCTCGCCGTTGCCGGCCACGAAAGCGGGCTCTCTGCCGAGATATATGTCTCCTTCCATGGCGCGCTGTTCCTGCAGTCGGTGCGCAGCCAGGACAAGCGCCGGGTGATGGAACTGGCGCAGGTCGACTTTCGCCGGCGCGCGGAACTTTACGGCATCCCGGTGAATTACCGTCCATTCGCCATAGACGATATCCGCACCGCGATCGCCGAGGGTAAACTGGTGTTGGTCCTGATCAGCGGCTTCCTGATGTTCGGCAAGAAAGTTCCGCACTGGGTGCTGGCCATCGGCGACGACGGCGACCATATCCTGATCCACGATCCCTGGGTCGAAGACGAGAGACAGGAGACCATTCTTGATGCCGCCAATATTCCCGTGCCTTACGGCATCTTTATGAACATGGCGCAGTTCGGCCGCGACGGATTGCGTGCCGCCATTACCCTCGGAAAGCGCGACAGACAATGACCTGGGTCATCCTTACCGGCCGGCAGAACGATCTCGATCAGGTGGCGACACCGCACAAGATCATCACCAATCGCGACTACCTTGCCCATCCGGCGCTGTTTCGCGGCCAGCGGCCGAAGGTCATCAACCTGTCGAACAATTACGGCTATCAAAGCCGCGGCTACTACGCCTCGCTGCTCGCCGGCTCGCGCGGACACAAGGTCATCCCGACGGTCGAGACGATGATCGACCTGTCCGAGCGCAAGCTCTATGATCACGCGCTGCCGGAGCTGGAACTCGCGCTCAACAAGTGCCGCAAGGATCTGGGCGGCGCCTTTCCGCAAAAAGTCTGCATCTTCTTCGGCATCGGCCCGTCGAGGATATGGGATCGCTTTGCCAAGCTTTTGTTCGATTGGTTTCGCGCGCCGGCACTGGAAGTCCACATCACGGACAGCTCCGAATGGGCGTCGATCCGCAAGATCAGCTTCCATCCGCTGGCCAGGATGACCGAGGAGGAAGAAAAGCGCTTCCTTCAGTGCCTCGAGACCTACACCAACCGCGAGTGGCGTGACACCAAAGGCCGCACGCCGGCGCGCTACACCTTCGCCACGCTGGTCGATCCGCACGAGGAGTTGCCGCCATCGGAGATCTCGTCGCTGCGCTACTGGGCCAAGATCGCCGAAAAGATGGGCGTCGAAATCGAGCCGATCACCAAAAAGGATTTGGCCAAACTCGCCAACTACGACGCGCTGTTCATCCGCGAGACCACTTCGATCTCCGACCACACTTATCGCTTTGCGCGCCGCGCCCAGCAGGAAGGCATGCCTGTCATCGATGATCCGCTGTCGATGATCCGCTGTACCAACAAGGTCTATCTTAACGAGCTGATGACCTACAACAAGGTTCCGGTGCCACCGACGGTGATGATCGCCGGCACCTCGGATCTCGAAGTCGCGGCGCAGACGCTGGGCTTTCCGCTGGTGCTGAAGATCCCGGACTCGTCGTTTTCACGCGGCGTCAAGAAATGCGGCACCTTCGAGGAGCTGAAAACGCTAGCCACCGAATGGCTGGAGGATTCCGATCTCTTGATCGCGCAGAAATTCATTCCGACCGAATATGACTGGCGCGTCGGCGTGCTCGGCGGCCAGCCTCTGTTTGCCGTGCACTATCTGATGGCCAAAAAGCACTGGCAGATCGTCAACCACAAGGCCAACGGCAAGCCCGACCAGGGCGGCATCAAGACCTTTACCTTGAAAGAGGCGCCGGCCCATGTCATCGAGACGGCGGTGAGGGCCGCGCGCTGTATCGGCGATGGCCTCTACGGGGTGGACCTCAAGGAGACCAAGGACGGTGTCTTCGTCATCGAGGTCAACGACAATCCCAACCTCGACCATGGCTGGGAGGATTCCGGCGAAAAAGATGAGGTCTGGGTGCGGCTGACGCAGTGGTTCCTGGAGCGGCTCGACCGGCCGGGGCGATAATCATCCGAGAGGGGGGCAGAGATGCTGTTTTTTGTGACCGAGGATTTTCGCGGCTGTGATCGCAAGGAGATCTACCGTCGCTTCCGCGACCAGGGCCGCCTGAAGCCGGACGCGCTTCTTGTGCACCACAGCTGGATCGCGGCGGATATGAGCCGCTGCTTCCTGCTGGTGGAGGGCGATGACGTCACGCCCCTGCAACAGTGGGTCGTCGAATGGGCGGATCTGGTCGAATTCGAGATCGTTCCTGTGGCGACGAACAAGGACATGGTGGAGGCATTGAGCGGACACCTTTGACTGGCTCGTCTGGCCTGTCGCACTTAGCCGGATTGCCTGATCGCGGCGCGCGACTTCGGCAGGGGATTGATGTCCGCCGCCTTCGACGGTGCGCCGATCAAATAGCCCTGGGCCTCGACGCAGCCTTCCCTGCTCAGGAACTCCAGCTGAGCTTCGGTTTCGACGCCCTCGGCGGTGACGGTGATCCCAAGTTGGGCACCGAGGCCGATGACCGTCCGCACGATCGCGGCCGTGTCGCGCTTGTCGATGTCACGAATAAAGGAGCGGTCGATCTTGATCTTGTCGACCGGGAAGCGGCGGAGATAGCTGAGCGACGAATAACCGATGCCGAAATCGTCCAGCGCGATACGGATGCCGAGGTCGCGCAACTGGCTGAGCGTCTTGAGCACGGTATCGCTCTCATCCATCAGCACCGTTTCGGTGATTTCCAGTTCAAGCCGATCGGCCGGCACGCCGGAAAATGCCAGCGCGGAGATCACGCTGCGGGCAAAGGTGCCGCTTTTGATCTGCACAGCCGAGACATTGACCGCGATACGCAGCCCATGCGGCCAGCCCGCCGCAACTGTGCAGGCGTTCCTCAGCGCCCATTCTCCCAGCGGCACGATCAGCCCAATCTCTTCGGCGACCGGGATGAAGTCGTCTGGCGGCACCAAGCCGCGTGCCGGCGAGTGCCACCGCATCAGGGCTTCGGGCGCCGACGATTTCGCTGGAAGCGATGTTCATGATGGGTTGGAAGTCGAGCTCGAATTCCTGCCGCCGCAGCGCTGCCTCCAGATCGGTTTCGAGTGCGCGTCGTGCCCGTACCATCGCATCCATGCCTGGCTCGAAGAAGCGATAGACGTTGCGTCCTTCGCTTTTCGCCCTGTAGAGGGCCATGTCGGCGTTTTTCAGCAGCGTGTCGGCATCCCTGCCGTCATTGGGGAAAAGGGCGATGCCAAGGCTGATGCCGATATGCATGTCGCGGCTTTTGTCGCGAAACGGCCTTCCGATGATGTCGACAATGCGTGCTGCCAGTTTTTCCGCGTCGCCGGCACCTTTGGTATTGGACTGGATGATGACGAACTCATCGCCGCCGAAACGAGCGACTACGTCCGTTTCGTTGCGTAGGCAACGTTGCAGCCGCTCGGCCACGCATTTCAGCAGCCAGTCGCCGGCCGGATGCCCCCAGGTGTCGTTGACGGCCTTGAAGCGATCGAGGTCGAGCGAGAATATCGCCAGGTCCGTGGCCTCATCCAAGGCCTGGTCGAGCCGTTCGCGGAACATTGAGCGATTGGGCAGGTTGGTCAGCGTGTCGTGATGCGCAAGGTGGGTCATGCGCTCTTCGACGCGGCGGCGCTCGGTAACGTCGTCGAAGGTTGCGACCCATCCGCCGCCACTCATCGGCCGTCGCACGACCAAAAGGGTTCTGCCATCGGCAAGATGGCGGTAGGTCGACCGCATTCTCCGGCTTGAAGGCAGGCCGCGGTTTTCGAGATTTCGCTGTCGATGTCGATCTCTGCATAGAGACCCAGGCGGACGAGTTGCTCGAGCGCGTCGCGGTGGCCCATGCCAAGCGGAATGTCGGCCGGCGTCACGTGGTAGAGTTCCAGGAAACGTTCGTTGCGCACGATCAGCCTGCCGTCCGAGTCATACATCAAAAGGCCTTGCGACATGTTGGCGAGTGCTGCGTCGAAACGGCGGTGCTGCTCCTTCAGTTCCTGTTCGGCACGCCGTTGCTCGGTGATGTCCTCATAGATCGACACCCAGCCCCCTGAAGCAAGCGGCCGGTGCGAAATGTTAACTATGCGCCCATCCGACAGCGTTTCCTCATAGGTCGAAGGTTTCGCCTGGTCGATATAGGGCTTGCGGATGGCATAAAGTTCTTCGGCGCTGTGCGAGGCGACGCCGATGTCGACGCTGTGCTGGAGAATGTCGAAAAACCGGATGCCGGGCCGCACGATCTCGGCGTCGAGGCAGAAGATGCTGATATAATTGCCGTTGCAGATGATCATGTGCTCGTCGGCATCGAACATGGCCAAGCCATGCGACATGTTCTCGACGGCGGCCGAAAAACGATCATTCTGTTTGCGCAGTTCGTTTTCTATCCGTCGCGGCAGGCCTATGCCTTCGGCCCTCCGTCCGCGGACGGGCGAACCAGCCTTGGCTTGAGTGACGGACATGAGGCGCGCCTGCAGACCGTGATCGAACACGGTACTGTTGTCCTTTCCGGTTAATTTACCGTTTTTCAGTCGGCCGGCTGCACCGTTTGGCGCCGCCATTTCTCGATCGCCGCATACCGTTCGAGGAACGCGTTTTGCGCCCAGGTCACCGAACGCGGTGTGAAATCGAAGCGATTGGCATTGAAGCCGCGCGGCCGGCCGAAGAATTCGGTCGCCTCGGCGGTCGAAAAGCCGGCAAGCAGCGTCGCCTCGAAATAGGCGGCGATCTGGTCGGCGCGCTTGATCTCCTTGCGCAGGCCCGCGCTAGGTTCGACCGGCAGCGACAAGCGCAGCTGGATGGCGCGCTGCAGCCTCAGCTCGCACTCCTTGTAGCTGCCGCCCATCACCGATTTGAACGGTGAGATCATGTCGCCGATGACATATTCCGGCGCGTCGTGCAGCAAAGCCGCCAGCCGCGCGTCGGCCGGGGCGTCTGGCACCAGCTGGCCGAAAAGCGCCTCGACCAGCAGCGAATGCTGGGCGACGGAAAAGGCGTGGTCGCCGCTGGTCTGGCCGTTCCAGCGGGCGACGCGGGCAAGCCCCTGGGCGATGTCCGAAATCTCGATGTCGAGCGGCGAGGGGTCGAGCAGATCGAGCCGCCGGCCCGACAGCATGCGCTGCCAAGCGCGCGGCGGCGCGCCGGCACGGTCGGCCGCCATCAGGTCTCCTCCGCGCCGACAGGTTGCTGCGGGAAGGTGAACTTCGCCCAGGCAGGGATGGCGAGCGACACAGGGACGTCTTCCGCCATGATCGGCTGGCCGGCGTCGAGCGCTGCCTTGACGCGGTCGATACGGGCTATGGCGAGGCCTGCCGTGCCGGCGGCAGTGCCAAGCGTGCCGACCGGTCGCCCGGAAACTGTCAGTTCGGCGCCAGGAGCGGGCAGGGGCCGTTCGGCCGAAACGATCAGCACCCGCCGTCTGGCGGTGCCGCGATGCTGCATGCGCGAGACGACCTCCTGGCCGACATAGCAGCCCTTCCTGAAGCCGACGCCGCCGGTCTCGTCGAGCAGCACATCATGGGGGAAGGCGTCGCCGAGCGGATAGTCGCAGCCGCTTTCGGCAATCCCATGGGCGATGCGCAGAGCCTGCCATGCGGCCGGGTCGCCGCCCTCACCCGTGCCGCCATAACAGCGCGTCACGGACGCGTCGCGGAACCGTGCATCGGCAACCGGCGTTGAATCAGATTGCGAAGTGGTTGAATCACTTCCCCACGCGACGGTGACAAGCCCCTGATCTAACTTGGCGATCTCGACCTTGGCGCGCAATTTGTAGAGCATCAGCCGGCGCATGAAATCGTCTGATATATCGGCTCGGCATTCTAGGCGGAAGGAATTCTCGCCAGCGCGGGAGATCAGGAAGTCGAACAGGATCTTGCCTTGCGGCGTCAGCAAGGCGCCAGGTTTTGCTTCGCCCGCAGCCAGTGCGTCGAGGTCGGTGGTCAGAATGTTCTGCAAAAAAATCTCGGCATCCGGGCCTGACACGGAAATGAGGGCGCGGTCTTTCAACTGGGCAAAGGGCATGGGCGGAAAAAGAACCTGATGTTGCAAAACAGTCGGCCATTACGTAAGCCGCTGACACTCCCCCCGCAAGAGACCGGATCAGCATGGCCACGACCTACAACCTCATCCTGACAGGCGGCACGGTGGTCAACCACGATGGCGAGGGCCAGCGCGACATCGGCATCAACGGCGGGCGCATCGCCGCCATCGGCGATCTCGGCCAGGCATCAGCCGGCGAGACGGTCGACTGTCGTGGCCTGCACATCCTGCCCGGCGTCGTCGACAGCCAGGTGCATTTCCGCGAGCCAGGGCTGGAGCACAAGGAAGATTTGGAGACAGGCTCGCGGGCAGCGGTGCTGGGCGGCGTCACCGCCGTCTTCGAGATGCCCAACACAAACCCGCTGACCACCAGCGAAGCAGCCCTTGCCGACAAGGTTCGGCGCGCCACCGGCCGCATGCATTGCGACTTTGCCTTCTGGGTCGGCGGCACCCGCGACAATGCCGGGGATGCCGGCGAACTGGAGCGGCTACCCGGTGCTGCCGGCATAAAAGTATTCATGGGCTCGTCCACCGGCGACCTTTTGGTCGAGGACGATGAGGGCGTCGCCTCGATTCTGAGGAATACGCGCCGTCGGGCCGCCTTTCATTCCGAGGACGAGTTAAGGTTGCGCGAGCGGCTGAGTGAGCGCATCGAGGGCGATCCGTCCTCGCATCCGGTGTGGCGCGACGAGATCGCCGCCTTGCGCTGCACCGAGCGCCTGGTGCGCATCGCGCGCCAGGTTCGCGCCCGGATTCACGTGCTGCACATCTCGACCGCAGAGGAGATCGCCTTCCTCGAGCAGCACAAGGACGTCGCGACCTGCGAGGCGACGCCGCATCACTTGACGCTGAGCCTGGACGATTATGCGCGGCTTGGCACGCTGATCCAGATGAACCCACCGGTGCGCGCATCGCGCCACCACGACGGCATCTGGCACGGCATTGCACAAGGCATTGTCGATGTGCTGGGTTCCGACCACGCCCCCCACACGCTGGCGGAGAAGGCAAAACTCTATCCTGCCTCGCCGTCCGGCATGACCGGCGTGCAGACACTGGTGCCGATCATGCTGGATCACGTCAATGCCGGCCGGCTGACGTTGCAACGTTTCGTCGACCTGTCCAGCCACGGCCCGCAGCGTATCTTCGGCATGGCCAGGAAAGGCCGCATCGCCGCCGGCTACGACGCCGATTTCACCATCGTCGATCTGAAGCGCCGCGAAACCATCACCAATGCGCAGGCCGGCTCCAAGGCCGGCTGGACGCCCTATGACGGCAGAGAAGTGACCGGGTGGCCGGTCGGAACAGTCGTCCGCGGCCGCCGCGTGATGTGGGAAGGCGAGATCGTCACGCCAGGGCAGGGCAAGGCTGTGGAGTTTTCCGAGGCGCTGCCGGTCTAGAGCGGCGGACTTTCAAATCGATCGGACCGCCGGTCTATCTCTTTCTTTGAGCATCGGCTTTTCCAAAGCGGGGACCCACTCCGATGCTCTAAGCGGGCTTGAGGGTAGGAAAGAGCAATGCCGCTCAATCCCCGGCGACGAAGAATGTCCACTGTCCGTCCGGCGTGATGCCGACGCGGTAGAAGATGTAGGCGCCGAACTGCTTCATGCTGTCATAGTCGCCGGCGGTGACGATCTTGAACAGCTCGACCCGCTGCCTGGCGTCGAGCTTGTCCAGCGGCAGCGCGAAGAAATATGGCCAGACATAGAGCTCCTGCGGCGTGCCGGCATCGACATGGACATAGCCGGCACTGAGCACCTCTTCCAGGATGGCGAGGATCTCCTGGCCTTCCGTGTCGCCCGAAAGACCTTTCAGGAAGGTGATCGGGTCGCCTTCGATCTCGCTCAGCGACAATTGGGTCATCGTATCGCCCTGGCCGATCAACGGCCGGAGCTTTTCGATGTCGCCGCTCTTGCAGGCCTCGAGGATCAAATCGTGCATGCGCCTGACCGGCTCCGGCAGCTTGCCGAGATCGTAGACGACCTCGGGCAAGGGTTCATCCGGATCGGCTTGCGGATTGGTCATGCCACCATCGTCTTTTGGCCCTTCCGGTTCGACCTGTTCCCGCTCGTCGGGGGGCCTCGGCTGGTTGGTCGCAGGCGGTGTCGTGCCGAGCGGATCGGGCATCGGCACCGCGGTTCCGGGCGGCGACATGTCGTCATCGGCGGGCGGCGTGACTGGCGAGGGCAGGTCCTCGCGCTTGATTTCACTCAGCGCATAAGCAGGGCTGCTTGCGAGGCAAAAAGCCAGAGGGACCGCGGCGCAAAAAGCGACGAGCCGGATGCTGAGGGCCAAGCCACGCGGCTGGCCTGATGTCGAAAAATTCACCGCCTGCCTCTCCAT
Organism: Mesorhizobium sp. M5C.F.Ca.IN.020.29.1.1; assembly: GCF_003997375.1. NCBI lineage: Bacteria > Pseudomonadati > Pseudomonadota > Alphaproteobacteria > Hyphomicrobiales > Phyllobacteriaceae > Mesorhizobium > Mesorhizobium sp. M5C.F.Ca.IN.020.29.1.1. The sequence goes on from NZ_RZSW01000081.1 coordinate 8,922, forward strand.
GATTCCGTCCAGATCCCCAGGCCCGCCCAGGTGCCCGGGGCATGACCGCCCAAGCGGCACGCCGTTGTCAAAGAGCCTGATGCCGGTTCAGTGCCTCAGCCGTCCTGGTTCGAAGGCCCCGGCTATCACCTTTTCACGCATGCGGTCGAGCAGGGCAAGGGCGGAGGTCTCGCCATTGGCGCGCAGCATTTCACCGAACGCCGTTTCAAGGGCCGCTTCGGCGATGATTTCCGGCTCGATTCCAGCCGAAAGCCCTTCCGCCCAGGCCTCGCTGTGGCTTTCCACGGCGGTCAGGCGCTTTTCTTCCCTGACCAGCGCGTCGATGTCGTTGACGGCATGTTCCATTGCGATGTCCACCCTTTTCAAGCGGCGATCCGGCAGATGCGGATCAGGCTTGGGCTGTCCCTTTTTACACGCAGGTTAAGTAAGTACTTGTAAATACGACATTTCTAGGGTCGTTTCGACAAGGGCTCGTCACGTTTTTCAAACCTGCGTTCGATCCGATTCAAACTTAGCCGATTAGGCCGGCGAGCGGGATGAAAACCTTCAGTTTGAGTTAATTCCGCATCCGCGCCGTAACGTTTCGTTAATACCGTTGCAAACGTGCAACACAAGGATTAAGGCGCCACCGGACAAGCAGCGAGGTGTCACGGTCAGTTGCCGTAGCGCGAGGCGATGTCGCGCGAGAGCGTCTCGCCCTCCTTCATATAGCGGCTGATGGCTTCGGTCGCCGAGGCGGTACACTGCGTGTAGGTGCCGCCGAAGGAGCGGTAGCCGCGGTTGAAGCTGGCGATGAAGCGGGCGCGCCGCTCCGAGTCCGGATTTTCCGAAGCAATCAGCTTCTCCATCTCGACCCGCCACTGGTCGCCCTTCTCGCCGCACAGATTACGCAGGAAATGCAGCGATCCAAGCACCTCCGCCAGCCGCATCAGCCCCGGCTCGAACGGCGACTCGGCGGCCAGAGCCGGCCGCGCCCCGAATGCCGTACTGGCGGCGAGGCAAGCTGCAAGGAAAAGCGATGCGCGGATCATGAGTCTATGTGGCCAAACAATCTGTCGCCTGCAAGGCGATTTTGGAGGTTACGCCCCTGCATTCCTGAGCAATTCTTCGGCAACGGCAAACACCGAAGCGGCAAGCGGCAGCGCCGTCATTTCGCTGAGCGTATAGAAGGCGGCGTTCTCGGCGTCGTCGCTGGCCACGGGCTCGCCCCCGGCATAGGTAGCGCCGAACACCGTCAGCAGATAGTCGACCGAGTGCCCGTCGCTGCCGCCGTCGATGTGGATTTCCCGAAGTGCGCGGTAGTTGTGCGCATGCAACCCGGTTTCCTCCAGCAATTCGCGTTGCGCGGCGTGTTCCAGCGTTTCGCCGACCTCGACCTTGCCGCCTGGAAAGGCGTAAAATCCTTGCGAAGGCTGCCGCGCCCGCTTGACCAGCAGCACCGTGTCGCCGCGGACAATGGCGACCGAGACAGCCGGGAGAATCTTGCGCATTCCGTCCATGGATCTCCGATCGTCATTCGCTGCAGCCGGTTGTGGACCGGTCGGCGTGAAGAAGCATTAGCGGTTGCGCGACGCCGGTTCCATCGCCACCTTCGCATCCGACCGTTTCAACGAGTTTAGCTTATGTGCGGACGCTTTGCCTTGACCGCCACGCCGGACCAGACTGCCGCTTTTCTCGGTCTGGCGGAGCTGGAGCATTTTCCGGCCCGCTACAACATCGCGCCGACGCAGCCGGTCCTGATGGCAATTGCAGGCTTGCCGCAGGCGCCAGGCTCGAACCAGCCCGACCGGCAGTCGATATTGGTGCGTTGGGGGCTGATCCCGGCCTGGGTGAAGGACACGCGTGAGTTTCCGCTGCTGTTCAACGCGCGCTCGGAGGGAGCAACGGAAAAGGCCTCGTTTCGCACCGCCATGCGCCATCGCCGCGCTTTGGTGCCGGCTTCCGGCTTCTACGAATGGCGTCAATCAGGCGGCAAGAGGGGGCAGCCCTATTGGGTGCGGCCGAGGCATGGCGGACTTGTCGCCTTCGCCGGGCTGATCGAGACCTATGCCGAGCCGGGCGGTTCCGAAATGGACACCGGCGCCATCCTGACCGTAAACGCCAATTCCGACATCGCCCACAGCCATGACCGGATGCCGGTAGTGATAGATCCGCAGGATTTCGCCCGCTGGCTGGATTGCCGCACCCTGGAGCCGCGCGACGTGGCGGACCTGCTCAGACCGGCACAACTCGACTTCTTCGAGGCTGTCCCGGTTTCCGACCTCGTCAACGAGGTCGCCAACACCGGACCGGAGATTCAGGAAAGGGGCGTCGTGGGGCCGGAGCCCGAGAAGGCCAGGCGCCAGAATCCCGGCGCGGACGACAGTCAGATGACCTTGTTCTAGCAGCTATTTTCCTGGCACATTCGGCGCCTCATTGCCGGCGCATGGCGTCGGCTGACGTCGCATCAGGCAGCGCGCGGCGATGTGATCTTTTGCGCCGGCTTTTTCTTCTTCGCGGTATGGAGAAGGGCGGCGACGATCGCGGCCGGGCCGATCGCCCGGTATTGGCTGGCGAGCGCCGGTTGCTTCGCGCTGCTGGAGTCCTGCTTGGTTCGGGGCATTTTTCTCTTCCCTGGTAACGTCTTCGTGTCCGCGTTTGCTGGTCGAATCCGACCAAATCGTGACATCTGGTGATCTAGCCGGCGAATGTTTCATGACTGTGCCGAGATGTTTAATAAAATATTTCACTGCGTCATTACCTGTGATCCGGCGACTCTTTTTGCCGAAAGTTGCGACTTGACGGCAACACTGGGTGAGGCGATAAAGCCGCTCATGAGAACGTCTTTCGCCATTTGTGGCATTTGCATTATTGGCTAGCTTCGCGCTGGTCCGGACGTTTTCGCCTATCTTCCTTCTAGAGTGGACAAACGCCCCGGCCAGCAGGCTGGTGCCTGATTTGCGTCTCAGCGCAAGTGGCCCCAACCAAAAGGTAACGCACCGGGAAGGCACGAATGTCTGACGCATCGAAGAGCCTGCGCCTCTACAACACGCTGACGCGGACGAAGGAGGATTTCTTCCCGATCGATCCGCGCAATGTGCGCATGTATGTCTGCGGCCCGACGGTCTACGACTTTGCCCATATCGGCAACGCGCGGCCAGTGATCGTCTTCGACGTGCTGTTCCGTCTGCTGCGCCATCTCTACGGGCAAGCGCACGTCACCTATGTGCGCAACATCACGGATGTCGACGACAAGATCAATGACCGCGCACTGCGCGATTTCGGCGGCGAAATTGCCTCGGGAAAGCTGTCGCTGAACGAGGCGATCCGGCGCGTCACCGAAAAAACCGCCGACCAGTTCCACAAGGATGTGGCGACGCTCGGCTGCCTGGAACCGACGGTCGAGCCGCGCGCCACCGAATTCGTCGAGCCGCGCGCCGATGGCAAAGTCGACATGATCTCCTTGATTCAACGGTTGATCGAACGCCGCCATGCTTATGTTGCGGCAGGCGAAGTTCTGTTCGACACGGCCTCGATGCCGGACTACGGCCAATTGTCGAATCGCAATCTCGACGAACAGCAGGCCGGCGTTCGCGTCGCCGTCGATCCCCACAAGAAGAACCCTGGCGATTTCGTGCTGTGGAAGCTGTCCTCCCCGGAAGAGCCGGGCTGGGACAGCCCGTGGGGCAGAGGCCGGCCGGGCTGGCACATCGAGTGCTCGGCGATGTCGGCCGCCTATCTCGGCGAGGTCTTCGACATCCATGGCGGCGGGCTCGATCTGATCTTCCCGCACCACGAAAACGAGATCGCCCAGTCGCGCTGCGCCCACGGCACTGACGTAATGGCCAAGGTATGGATGCACAACGGCTTCCTGCAGGTCGAGGGGCAGAAGATGTCCAAGAGCCTGGGCAACTTCTACTCGATCAACGAGTTGCTGGAGACGGATACCTTTGGCGGCCGCAAATGGCCGGGCGAGGTGCTCAGGCTGGCGATGCTGATGACGCATTATCGCGAGCCGATCGACTTTTCCGTGCGCAAGCTGGAAGAGGCGGAAAACACGCTGCGCAAATGGAAGCGGGCGGCGGATCTGGCACCGGCGGCGGCAAAGCAATTGCCGGTGGAAGTGGTGGAAGCCCTGTCGGACGATCTCGCAACCTATTCTGCGTTCCAGGTGCTGACGCAGTTGGCCGGTGAGGCTGTAGATTTCAGTGCTGCCGGTGCCGGCAAGGCTGCCGCAGCGGGCAACGATGCTGCCGCTTCGCTGAAGGCGGCGTTGCTGTTTCTCGGCTTCGACGTCACGCCGACCAAGGTCGATGAAGACGCCATCGCCAGGGCGATCGCCAAACGGCTCGCACTGATCGCCGCCGGAAATTGGGCCGAGGCCGACCGCATCCGTGCCGACTTGCTGGCGCAAGGTATTCAGTTGAAGGACGGCAAAGATCCCGTCACCGGCGCCCGCATCACCACTTGGGAGGTAAAAAGATGATCGATCATCTTGGCATCACCGTTTCCGATTTCGACGCTTCCAAGGCGTTCTATGACAAGGCGATGGCGCCGCTCGGTGCCGCGCTCCTCTATATGGTGCCGCAGGAATATACCGGCGGCGCCAAGGTCGGCGGCTATGGCCGGGACCGGCCGGTGTTCTGGCTGCATGCCGGGAAGGACAAGCCGAAGGACCGTCAGCACGTCGCCTTCACTGCGCGCAGCCGCGCCGAGGTCGACGCCTTCTATGCAGCCGCAATCGCCGCCGGCGGCAAGGACAATGGCGGGCCAGGCCTGCGTCCGCACTATCACGCGAACTACTATGGCGCCTTTGTCTTCGACCCCGACGGCAACAATATCGAAGCCGTCTGCCATGCCGCGGAGTGAAGCAATGAGTCTAGACAACAGACCGGTCTACACAGGCGGTTGCCAGTGCGGCGCCGTGCGCTTCCGTGTCGAAGGCGCGCTGGGTGATGCCTCCGTCTGCCATTGCCGCATGTGCCAGAAGGCAAGCGGCAATTTCTACCTGCCGCTGGTGTCGGTGCGTGGCGCAAAACTCGACTGGATGCGCGGCGAGCCCAAACGCTTCCGCTCGTCCAACGCCGCATTGCGCGGCTTCTGCGCCGATTGCGGCACCCCGCTGACCTTCGAGGCGCCCGAGGGTATCGCGCTCGCCATCGCCGCCTTCGATGCTCCGCAGGAGATCGCGCCGACCATCCAGTGGGGTACCGAAGCAAAGCTCCCCTACGTCGACCGCATCCACGAATTGCCCGGCGAGGACACGATGGCCGATATCTCGTCAGCCTCCTATCTCGCCGATCTCGTCTCCTACCAGCATCCCGACCACGACACCGAACAATGGCCGCCGGAGGAAAGATCATGACCGAAACCGTTCGAACCGGCGGCTGCCAGTGCGGCGCCGTACGTTTCCGCATCCGTGGGGCGCTTGGGCGCCCGTCCATCTGCCATTGCCGTATGTGCCAGAAGCAGTTTGGTTCCTTCTTCGGCGCACTGGTGACGGTGCCCAAGGACGGCGTCGAATGGGTCCGTGAGGAGCCGAGCTATTTTCAGTCGTCGGTCAATATCGATCGCGGGTTCTGCGCCCGCTGCGGCACGCCGCTGACCTATCGGCAGCCCGGCGGGCTTGAGATCGCCATCGGCGCTTTTGACGACCGCTCCGACCTCGCGCCGCAGATCCAGGTCAACTACGCCGCGCGGCTGCCCTGGGTGGAGAAGATCTTCGAGGCGCCGGTCCATGACGATCCTGATTACTACACCCGCCAGGAGCAGATCATCTCCTTCCAGCATCCGGATCACGAGACGGCCAACTGGCCGCAGCAGGGCCTGAAATTATGAGCAATGAACTCCGCACCCTCTACCCAGAGATCGAGGCTTTCGAGTCAGGCATGCTCAATGTCGGCGACGGCCATCAGGTCTATTGGGAGCGGTCCGGCACCAGGGGTGCCAAGCCGGCTGTGTTCCTGCATGGCGGACCGGGCGGTACCATCTCGCCAAAGCACCGGCGACTGTTCGATCCGAAGCTTTACGATGTCATACTGTTCGATCAGCGCGGCTGCGGAAAGTCGACGCCCAACGCCTTGCTCGAGGCCAACACCACCTGGCATCTGGTCGCCGACATCGAGTGCCTGCGCGACATGTGCGGCTTCGACAAATGGCTGGTGTTCGGCGGCTCGTGGGGATCGACACTGGCGCTGGCCTATGCCGAGACACACCCCGAACATGTGAGCGAGCTGGTCGTGCGCGGCATCTATACGCTGACGCGTGCGGAACTCGAATGGTATTACCAGTTTGGCGTCTCGGAAATGTTCCCCGACAAATGGGAGCGCTTCCTGGCGCCGATCCCCGAGGCCGAGCGCGGCGACATGATGGCCGCCTATCGCAAGCGGCTGGTCGGCAGCGACCGCAAGGCGCAGGTCGAGGCCGCCCGCGCCTGGAGCCTGTGGGAGGGCGAGACGATCACGCTATTGCCCGATCCGGAAACCAGCAGCCGGTTTGGCGAAGACGACTATGCCGTGGCCTTCGCCCGCATCGAGAACCACTATTTCGTCCATGCCGGCTGGCTGGAGGAAGGGCAACTGCTGCGTGATGCCTTCAAGTTGAAGGACATCCCCGGCACCATCGTTCATGGCCGCTACGACATGCCGTGCCCGGCGCGCTATGCCTGGGCGCTGCACAAGGCGTGGCCGAAAGCGGATTTCCACCTGATCGAGGGCGCCGGCCATGCCTATTCGGAGCCGGGCATCCTCGACCGGTTGATCCGGGCGACGGATCGGTTTGCGGGGAAATGATCATGGGCCGCGAGCGCCTCTATCTCTTCGACACGACACTGCGTGATGGCCAGCAAACACCGGGTATCGACTTTTCAGTCGAGGACAAGATCGCCATCGCCGGGCTGCTCGACCAGTTCGGCATGGACTATGTCGAGGGCGGCTATCCCGGCGCCAACCCGACCGACACCGCCTTCTTCGCCGAGCCCCGCACGGCCAGTGCCAAATTCGTCGCCTTCGGCATGACCAAGCGGGCTGGGGTGTCGGCTTCGAACGATCCAGGCCTTGCCGCATTGGTCCAGTCGAAGTCGGACGCCATTTGCTTTGTCGCCAAGAGCTGGGACTACCATGTCCGCATCGCGCTGGGCTGCACGAACGAGGAAAACCTCGAAGCGATCAAGGCCTCGGTCGAAGCGGCGATTGCCTCGGCCAAGGAAGCACTGGTTGATTGCGAGCATTTCTTCGACGGCTTCAAGGCCAATACCTCCTATGCGCTGGCCTGCGCAAAGACCGCCTACGAGGCCGGCGCGCGCTGGGTGGTGCTATGCGACACCAATGGCGGCACGCAGCCGTCGGAAGTGCACGCCATCGTCGAGAAGGTCATCGCCTCAGGCATTCCCGGAGACCATCTCGGCATCCATGCCCATGACGACACCGGCCCTG
>NZ_RZSW01000820.1:0-1974 GCF_003997375.1 Mesorhizobium sp. M5C.F.Ca.IN.020.29.1.1
ATCCTGAAGCTGCAGCCGGAACTGCTGTTCGGTAACGGCCTGTTCGACCGTATCCATCTGTCCGATCGCGTCGCATACCTCAGCGCGCTGGCCGACATGCGCGACGGCGCGTCGGCGCGCCGGCTCGATCTTCGCGTCCGGCTGCCGCAAAACGGCGATGGCCCGACGGCGGACAACTACCGGCCGTTTTCCCTTGAGCTGATGCGGGTGGAGCATGAGGATGTCTTCACGCTCGTCCTGCGCGAAAACGACGAACTCGCCGGCTTGCGCGAAGAGCTTGCCGCTGCGAAAGAGACGGCCGCGTCTGCCGAAGTGGCGAAGGGACGGTTTCTGGCGGTCGTCAGCCACGAGCTTCGCACGCCGTTGAACGCCATCATCGGTTTTTCCGACATGCTGCTGCATGAGATGTTCGGCACCTTCAAGGATCCGCGCCAGAAGGAATATGTCGGTCTGGTCAAGGAGTCCGGCCAGCATTTGCTTGCCGTCGTCACCTCGATACTCGACGTGTCGAGGATCGAAGCCGGCGCCTACGCAACCGAGCCGGAACCGTTCCGTTTCGTGGAAGCCGTCGAAATGTGCCAGTCGATGATGCGGCTGCAGGCAGAGGCAAAGAACATCGATCTGCAAGCTCAGATCGCACCGGATGCAGGCGAGATAAACGCTGATCGTCGTGCCGTGCAGCAGATAATCATCAACCTAGTCTCCAATGCCATCAAGTTCACGCCCGATGGCGGCGATGTCGTCGTCGGCGCCAAGCGGATCGGCTCGCGACTGCATTTCTGGATCAGGGACACCGGTATCGGCATCGCCGAGGAAGACTTTGCCAATCTCGGCAAGCCGTTCATGCAGATCCAGAACGACTATACGCGCCGCTTCGAGGGAACCGGGCTCGGCCTGTCGCTGGTGAAGGGCCTTGTGGCGCTGCACGAGGGCACGATGTCGATCGAAAGCATGCCGGGCGAGGGCACCACGGTCACGATCAGCTTGCCGGTGAACGGACCGAAGGGACGTTCGAGCGACAAGCCCGGCGTGCTGCCGATGCCTGCAGCCAAGGCGGAGACGAAGGGGGACAGGCATGGCTCGCTCCGCAAAACAGCCTAAGGCGGTCAAGCGCCGTGGCAATGCCTTCCAAGGTAGCGCGGTTGCCGTCGGCAGCCTGATCTCGCGCAATCCGGTTCTGGTCGGCGGTTCGACCGCCTTCCTGGTGACGCTGTTCTACGTCTCGGCGAATGCCCTGTGGTATCAGCCTTTTCCTCATGCCGGCGCGTTTTTCGCGACCAGGAGCATCGAGGGCTTTCCTCGAGCCGGCGCCGACGAACCCGAAACCACCATCAACATCGTGCGGCCGGGCTCGGCTCCGATCAAGAGCGATCCGGTCGTCGAGCAGATCCAGGGCATATTGAAGGATCTGGACTTCTATTCCGGCACCGTCGACGGCATTTCCGGCCCCAACACGCGTAAGGCCATACAAGCCTATCAGCAGAAAGTCGGGCTGAACGCTTCCGGCGAGATCGACAGCGTTCTGCTCGATCAACTGGGCGCCCCGCCAACCGCCTCGACGGTCGTGCCGCATCCGGCGCCTCGTCCGGACGACATGGCCGCAATTCCCGTCTCCGCTTCGGCGCCGGCAGATGCGCCGGCGCAGGCACCCGATGCCCGCATCATCAAAATCCAGGCCGGGCTGAAGGCATTTGGCAATGACGACATGCAGCTCGATGGCGTGGTCGGGGCCCGCACCAAGGCAGCGATCAAGGAGTTCCAGTCGCTGTTCGGGCTGCCGGAGACCGGCGAGCCCGACGAGGTCGTCTACATCAAGATGCGCGAGATCGGCCTGACCAACTGAGGCTTTGGCCAACTAATAGTCGAAGCGATCGCTCGCGGATTGGCGATAACCTCGCTAAACAGACCGGATCTCGTCCGGAGTTTTGTAATGCGCGTAACCACCGATCTGTGGGTGTCGGCCCTACTGCGCCG
>NZ_RZSW01000821.1:0-1972 GCF_003997375.1 Mesorhizobium sp. M5C.F.Ca.IN.020.29.1.1
CGCCCGAAGTCGCCTTCGTCACGGTTGGTGCGGTTTTTCTCGCCGTCACCGGCGCTGAGGCGCTCTATGCCGACCTCGGCCATTTCGGGCGCAAGCCGATCGTGCTTGCCTGGCTGGCGGTAGTGTTTCCTTGCCTGTTGCTCAACTATGTCGGGCAAGGCGCCTTCGTGCTGGCGAATGGCGGTGTCGTCGGTCATCCCTTCTTCGAGATGAACGAAGGCTGGATGCTTATCCCGATGGTGGTGCTGGCGACGGCGGCGACCGTGATCGCCAGCCAGGCGGTGATCTCCGGCGCCTTCTCGCTGACCAGGCAAGCGGTACAGCTCAACATGCTGCCGCGTTTCGTGATCCTGCATACGTCGGAAAAACAGTCGGGCCAAATCTACCTACCGCGCGTCAACCTGCTGCTGGCGCTGGTGGTGATGCTGCTGGTGGTCGGCTTCGGCGAATCCAGCAAGCTTGCCTCGGCTTACGGTATTTCGGTGACCGGCAACATGCTGGTGACGAACATACTGCTTTATGTCGTCATGACGCGCATCTGGAAATCGCCGCTCGGCGTCGCGATAGCGTTAATGGCGGTGTTCGTCTTCATCGATACCGGCTTCTTTGCAGCCAACATCGTCAAGGTATTCGAAGGCGGCTGGGCCTCGCTTGCCATTGCCGCAGTGATCGTGATGACCATGTGGACTTGGATAAGAGGCAGCAGGTATCTATTCGACAAGACGCGCAGGAACGAGATTCCGCTCGATTTCCTTGCAGGCAATTTGTTGAAGAAGAAACCGCAGCTGGTGTCCGGTACGGCCGTGTTCCTGACCAGCGATCCGGTCAGCGCGCCGACCGCGTTGATGCACAGCTTGAAGCACTACAAGGTGCTGCACGAACAGAATGTCATCCTCTCGGTGGTGACGGCGCAGCAGCCCGTGGTGCCCGACAGGGAGCGGATCAAGATGGAAACGATCAACGAGCTGTTCATGCGTGTGACACTGACCTTCGGCTACATGGAACAGCCCAACATCCCGCGTGCGCTGGCGATCTGCCGCAAGCAGGGTTGGAAGTTCGACATCATGACGACGTCCTTCTTCCTGTCGCGGCGCTCGCTCAAGGCGTCACCCAATTCCGGCATGCCGGTGTGGCAGGACAAGCTGTTCATCGGGCTGGCGCGCACGGCCGCCGATGCGACCGAGTATTTCCAGATCCCGACCGGACGCGTCGTCGAGATCGGGACGCAGGTGGCAGTTTAGGCATGCCGCGTTGAGCAGAATCAATTGGCATTTCTCGAGCCGGTGAATGCCTGACCGGGCAGAGGCCACGATGCTTGCGCCCAACTGGGGTCTGGTTCCAGGCCCGAAGCTTCCGGCCCCAAAGCCGTCGAGACCGGTAATTTCTCTGGGGTCGAATACAGGTTGTTAGGCCCGCGTAGTCCATGAGCGCCGCTTTGTTCGGAGGGAAAGCGATGGCGGTGGAATGGACGATCACGATCGAGGGCAGGAACGAGTTCGGAGACGTTTGCCGGAAGGCGGTCCGCATCGACAAGAGCTGGGAACGTCTGTTTGACGGCGACCTCGGCCTCTCGATCGAGGACAGCAAGACCATCATGGCGGCGCTGCAGAGCGCGGTCGTGAACCATGAGGCGGAGACGTACCCTCTTTCGTCGGGTCTGCCCGGATTGCCACAGGTTACGGCCGGTCAAGGACTACACGACGCGACGGATCCGGACTGTCTTTGGCATCGTGGAGGTGCGCAATCCTCGTTGGATGCTGTGTCGGATTGTTACCCAGGCATGGTCGATGCCTTTGCGCCGCTGCGGGAGATCTGCCCGGATCGAGCGACATCCGAGCTGATGGTACTGACGGCGCGGCTGGGGAGCATGATGCCGTACCGGCAGGCTGCGAGAGTGCTTGCCGAATTCCTGCCCGTTGAGCCGACCGAGACGCATGCCACCGTGCGCAAGCGAACCATCAGGATTGGCGAA
>NZ_RZSW01000822.1:0-1968 GCF_003997375.1 Mesorhizobium sp. M5C.F.Ca.IN.020.29.1.1
GAACGAAAAGGCCTGGCCAGCGACCGGGCCTTTTTGTTGACCGGTCGCGGCTCGCATCTGCGTGAACGCTAATGTGATGGAACCAGGCGGGCGGCAGAAACCTTAATCTGCAATCCTGCCGCGAAGAAGGCGCGGCAGGTCAACCAACGGCGCTGACGGCAGCGGGGGCATCGGCCGGCGCAAGGAGGTGTCAGATGACGCGTCTTATGGTGTCGATACTTTGCGCGGCGGCTGCCGCGTTTTCCGCCGTCTCGGCAACAGCGGCCGAACAATGCGCGCCACGAGCCGACATGATCAAGGCGCTCGGCGAGAAGTTCCGGGAAAATCCGACTGCGCTCGGCGTTGTCAATCCGAATGTGATTGTTGAAGTCTTCGTTTCCGATAAAGGCACCTGGACCATCCTCGCCAGCGACACACGCGGTCAAAGCTGCGTGGTTTCGGTGGGTGAAGGCTGGGAGAGCGCGGTGACGACAGCCGCACTGCCAGGCACCTGAGCCGCTTAGCGCGTGACAGCCGCCTCGGCATGGCCCCGCGGCCGCGATTCTCGGCGACGATCTTGAACGGATCCACAGGCGCCCCAGCGGGCGCCTGCTTGCGCTTTTTCGGTGCCGGTACCATATATCGAACATAGTGGGAACATCTGGAATCGTCCCCGCTGATGACAGACCGGAACAAGGAAAGGAACGACGCAATGGTGATGACGTCGGAACCGGCCTGGATCGTTCCGGCAAAATGAGGCGTCTCCCTTTGCCGGACGTGATGGCAAAGGAGGTGCCCTATGGCACGCAAATCGCTGTTGGGTTGGGTAAAAGCCCTGGTTCTTGCTGGCGCATTGGCGGTCGGTGCGAACGCCGCAAGTGCCCAGTATCAGTACTGCGTTGAACATGGCGATCTCGTCGCCCACCTGAGCGAGCAGTTCCAGGAAAGACAGTTTGCTTTCGGGCTGATCGGTCAAATGGCGGTTATGGAGGTCTATGTCGCCGAGACCGGAAGCTGGACGATCATCGTCACCGATGTCGCCGGCAGAAGCTGCATCGTCGCGGCCGGCGAACATTGGGAAAACGTGGTGATCCCGCCCGACCAGGACGCATGACGGATTGGGCGATGCTCAACGCCTGGCCGGCGCTAGGCGCTTTGAGGACTTTTGCTCTCTCTTTTTGGCATCAGACCGTCGGTGCCGCCGTTGATGACGTATTCGGCGCCGTGGATTGCAGAAGCACGATTTGAAACAAGGAAGGCGGCTGGCTTTGCGATCTCTTAGCGCGTAGCAGCCGCCTCGGCATGGCCGCGCAGCAGCGCCATCAGGCGCTTGGCATCCTTGGCGGCGGCGTCTTCGTCGCCGTCGAGGATCGAGCGGATCAGCGCGACGTGGTGCTCGGCCGATTCGGCAAGGCCGGTATCGGCCTTGTAGCGGAACCAGAAGCGGCGGCTGTGGGTTTGCAGGGGAGCAGCCAACCGCGCAGCGAAGGGGTTGTCGGCAGCCAGCGCCAGCGCTTCGTCGAGCGCCTTGTCGGCCTGAATGAAGGCGAGCACATTGCCCGATATCACTGCCTTCTGCATGGCAAGCGCGGCGTCGTGAAACAGGTCGGCGGCCTCACGGGTGACGAAGCGGGCGGCCGAACGGGCAAGAACCACCTCGACGCCACGCCGTGCATCGAGAACGCGCAACCAGTCGCCGGGATGGAGCGGGGCAATGGCGATGCCGGCACGGGGCCGGACATCCAGCAGTCCCTCCCACGCCAGTCGTTGGATCGCCTCGCGCACCGGCGTGCGGCCAAGTCCCAGCCTGTCGATCACGGCGCCCTCGGTGATGAAGCTTGAAGGCGCCAGTTCGAGCGTTACGATCATGTGCTCGAGCACCCGGTAGGCTTTCGCCGCCACTGGCTCGAACGCCGGGCTTGTTTCATTGAATATCAAAGGCGAACTCCTGATATATTTTTGATATATCATAGCGAAATCCGTGTTGAC
>NZ_RZSW01000823.1:0-1966 GCF_003997375.1 Mesorhizobium sp. M5C.F.Ca.IN.020.29.1.1
CTGTTCCATCAGCTCCGAGAAGCTGATGATCGCGTTGAGCGGCGTGCGCAATTCATGCGACATGTTGGCCAGGAACTCGGATTTGGCCCGGTTCGCCGCCTCGGCGCGCTCGGTTTCCTTCATGTATTTGCGATTGAGCTCGACCAATTCGCGCGACCGCTCTTCCTCCGCCCGGCGGGCAAGGCTGAGATCGTGGATCGTCGCCATCAGCCGGCGCTCGCTGTCGACCAGCTTCTCCTGGTGCAGCTTGATCTGGGTGATGTCGGAGCCGACCGAGACGGTGCCGCCGTCCCTGGTCCGCAGCTCGTTCACCTGCAGCCAGCGGCCATCGGCAAGCTGCCGCTCGAAGGTCACGCCGCCTTGCTGCCCGTTGGTGTTGGCAAGCCGGCGCTCCGAAGCGAAGGCAAGCATGCGACCTTCGAGAACGGCGCGCGAGGCGCCTGGCATCACGTCGCGATCCGACAGACCGTTGTCCTGCTGGTACTTGGAATTGCACATGATCAGGTGCTGGGCGGAATCCCAGAGCACGAAGGACTCGTTGATGTTTTCGATGGCCGTTCGCAGGCGAAGATCCGCGGCCTCGGAGCGCAGCGCCAGGTGCCGCTGCTCGGTGACGTCAACGGCGATGCCGATCAGCTGGATCTCCGGCGCTTCCGGGTCGATCACCTGCGCCCTTGCGCGCATCCACACCCATTGTCCGTCGGCATGGCGCATCCGGAACACCTGGTCGATGTGATCGATCTCGCGGGCGACGATTCTGTTGGCAAGCTGGAACAGGTCGCCGTCCTCGGGATGGATGATCTCGTCGACCTCGCCGAACGACAGCATTGCGTCGCAGGGCTCATAGCCCAGCATGTCGTACATCGAGCGCGACCAGTACATCTTGCCGCGGACCATGTCCCAGTCCCACAGGCCGCAGCGGCCGCGCACCAGCGCCATGTCGATGCGCTGGTGCGCTTCGAGATAAATGCGGTCGGCCGCCTGGGCGCGCGCCGCCTGGCCGAAATAGGCGTAGAGGATGACGATCAGTACGCCGGCTGTCAGCACGAACAGCGTGACGTTGAGCGAAACAGTCTTGCGCCAGGTGTAGAAGACCGCATCCTGCGGAACGAGCGCTGCGGCAGCACTGTTCCTGCCGTTTGTCAGGCTCACCGCCGCATACCAGTCCTGGCCGCCGATTCTGACCTCCATTACCCCGGCGCGGTCGCCGAACATGAACAGCGGCTGACCGCCCTGGGCGATGGCGTCGAGCGACCGCCCTTCCCAGCCGGTCGATTGCGGTGTCACGGCAACGATCTTGAACGCGCTGTCGGTGACCGCAAGCACGTGGCTTCGGCCCATCGCGCCCTGACGGCTGATGCCCTCCAACAGGTCCTGCGTCGCGCCAGGCGTTGAGCCCAAGTTCGCATCCACGCTAATCGAACTGGCCAGTTGGCCTGCCGCGAGCGAGAGGATCGCCTTGGCGTCGCGTTCCACGTCGTCACGCTCGTTCATCAGCGACAGGAACCGCAGCGCCGCGATGACGACCAGGAAAATGATGATGAGGGCCGGTATCGATCGGCGCAACAATGGCTCGGCTGCCAGAAGCCGTCGGTAGGCGGGTTCGGCGATGAGCCGCGCGTTGCCGGCGAGACCATCGCTTCTCGCCTCACGCCGCTCAAAAGCTGTCCCTCCGGGCGCGCCCCACGCGTCCGCCTTCGCCATAAATGGCTCTCCCCGATTTTAAATCTGCTTGATGATCCGGCGACGCCGCACTTCCGAATCTTCAGCTAAAGAATCAAAGGTGATTCGGCTTGTCCATAGGCGCGGCGAAAAAAGATTAAAAATCGACTAAAATAGTTCGGCGCCGACTTTCCCTCCCCTTTGAGGGCCGGGAGGGGTCCCCGGCGAAGCGCTCCACCTTTTAGATCAAAGGTCGGGGCGGGTGGCGTCGGTCGAGGCCGCGTACTGCCGCAGTGACCCCACC
>NZ_RZSW01000824.1:0-1962 GCF_003997375.1 Mesorhizobium sp. M5C.F.Ca.IN.020.29.1.1
CCAACGAGGCGAGCGCGTGAACCCGCTTCGCCGCTTTCTTCGGGCGCCGGAAGCGATCGCCGGCGCGATCATCCTGGTGGCGCTGTTTGCCATCGCGCTGTCGGCGTCGCTGTTCTTCCCCGGCGATCCGCAGGCCATTGCCGGGCCGGCATTGCTGCCGCCCTTTCAGGAGTGGTCGCTGCCGCTCGGCACCGACCGGCTCGGCCGTGACGTGCTGGCCGAACTTTTCCACGGCGCCCGCACCTCGCTGGCAGTCGGGCTGGCGGCGGCAGCCGCAGCCATTGCCGTCGGCGCGATAGTCGGCACGCTGGCCGGCTTTACCGGCGGCCTCGTCGACGAAGTCCTTATGCGCATCACTGACGCCTTCCAGACCGTGCCGAGCTTCCTGCTGGCGCTGGCTTTCGTCAGCGTCGTCGGGCCATCGCTCGGCGTCGTCGTCGCGGCGATAGCGCTCGGCGCATGGACCGGTCCGGCGCGCGTAGCGCGAGCCGAAGTGCTGTCGATCCGCGAGCTCGATTTTGTCGCCGGCGCCCGCGTCATCGGCATGCATCCGCTGGAGATCGCCTTTCGCGAAGTGCTGCCCAACGCATTGCCGCCGGTGCTGGCATTGTCGTCGGTGATCGTCGCCGCGGCGATCCTTACTGAAGCGGCATTGTCCTTCCTCGGTCTCGGCGACCCGAACCGCATGACCTGGGGCGGCATGATCGCCGAAGGTCGCGCCGTGCTGCGCGCCGCGCCCTTCCTGTCGATCATTCCGGGCGTAGCGCTCGTGCTGACCGTGCTCGGCGTCTATCTCGCCGGCGAAGGCGTCGTCGAAACGACAGCGGTGAGGAGGAGCCTGTCGTGACGGCACTGCTTTCGATCCGCGATTTGACGGTGAGCTATCGCCGCGATGGCGCCGAGGTGGCGGCGCTGAAACATGTCAACCTCGATGTCGCAGCCGGCGAGCGCCTCGCCATCATCGGCGAGAGCGGCTCGGGCAAGAGCACGCTGGCGCTGGCCATCGCCGGGCTGCTGCCGGCTTCCTCCAGGATTGACGGCTGCCTTGACTGGTTTTTGCCATCGTCGCCATCCGTTGGTGCCAAGGCACCCCCCTCTGAGGGGAGTGTGAAGGAACGCCAGCCATCCGAATTCATTACCCGGTCCACCCGCACACCCCTCGGCGGCCGCGACATTGGCTTCGTCTTCCAGGACCCCTCGGCCAGCCTCGATCCGGTGATGTCGGTCGGCGAGCAGATCGCGGAAGTTGCGCACACGCATCTCCGCCTTACTTGGCCGCAATCCTATGCTTGGGCAAAAACCCTGCTCGAACGCGTCCGCCTGTCCGATCCCGATGCCGCCTTGCGCGCCTATCCGCACCAGCTTTCCGGCGGCCAGAAGCAGCGCGTAGCGATCGCCGCCGCGATCGCGGCAGGTCCGAAACTGCTGATCGCCGATGAGGCGACCAGCGCGTTGGACACCATCGTGCAGGCCGAGATCGTCGCGCTGATCCGACAATTGGTGGCCGAGGACGGGATGACGCTGCTGTTCGTCAGCCACGACATCGCGCTGGCCACCGAGCTGGCCGAGCGCATCGCCGTGTTCCGGCACGGCGAGCTGGTCGAGCTCGGTGCGACGGCGCAGATCATTGCTAGCCCGCGCCACGCCTACACAAGAGCGCTGCTCGACGCTCATCTCGGCCTCGACGCCGAACCAATGCTGCGGCCGGCAGGAGCATCGAGGTGAGCCGTCCATTGCTGGCTGTTTCCGGCCTGACCAAACGATATCGTCGCGGCGGCAAGACAATCGCCGCCGTCGATGATGTTTCCTTCGACATCGAGCCCGGCGAGACGCTGGCACTGGCCGGGCCTTCCGGCAGCGGCAAGTCGACCATCGCGCGGCTGCTGCTGCGGCTGATCGAATCGGACGCCGGCCGCATCGAATTCGAAGGCGGCGATTTCCTGTCCCTGAGCGGCGCTGCCT
>NZ_RZSW01000825.1:0-1958 GCF_003997375.1 Mesorhizobium sp. M5C.F.Ca.IN.020.29.1.1
GCCCTGCCGTGCAGGCGGGTGAAGCCGTCGGCGAACATCAGCGCATAGATGAAGCCGGCGCAGGCGCCGGTCAGGTCGATCGCGCCGGCGCGACCTAGTCCCAGCCGATGTGCGACCAGGGGCGCGCTTGGCGGCAGAAGATGATCGGGTGTGGAGGTAGCGAGCAACAGCAGGCCGATGTCGCCGCGGTCGATACCGGCATTGGTCAGCGCCATGTCGCCGGCGTGCGCGGCAAGGGCCGACAGCGTGTCTTCGTCCGCTGCCCAGAAGCGCGACCGTATCCCGGTGCGCCGCTCGATCCAGCCGGGTTCAAGCCCGAGACGATCTTCGATTTCCGGATTCTCCACCTTGCGCGCGGGCGCATGATGGCCAAGCCCGAGAATGCGCGATGATCGGCTCATGGCTTTGAGCCGAAGCGTTCGCCGGCCTCCTCGATGGCGTCATAGAGCCCATCCAACTCGTTGCCGGTAATGCGATAGGGCGGCAGAAGGTACAGGACATTGCCGAGCGGGCGCACGAGCAGGCCGCGCTCAAGAAAAAAAGCGCGCAGTTTTGGCCCGATCTCGGCCAGATAACCGGCTGAGCCGGTGCGTAGGTCGAGTGCCGCGATGGTGCCGGTTGTCCGGCAATCGGTGAAGCGAGGGTTGTCGCGAAAGCGTCGAAGCCCGGCGGCCTGTCGCTCGCTCAAGGCCGCGATCCGCTCGGCCACCGGCTCGTCGTGCCAGATCTCGACATTGGCAAGTGCCGCCGCGCATGCAATCGGATTGGCGGTGTAGGAGCTCGAATGGAAAAACGTCTTCTTGCGATCCTCGGAATAGTGAGCCTGGAAGATGGCATCGGTGGCGATCGTGGCGGCCAGCGGGATGGTACCACCGGTCAGACCTTTCGAGGTGCACAGGATGTCCGGCGAGACGGACGCCTGTTCGCAGGCGAACATGGTTCCGGTGCGCCCCCAGCCGGTCATCACTTCATCGGCGATCAGCAGCGTGCCGGCGGCCTCAGTGATCCTCTTCAATTCGGTCAGAACCCAGGCCGGATACATGAGCATGCCGCCGGCGCCGAGCACGAGCGGCTCGACGATCAGCGCGGCGGCGCGCCGGTCGCGGGAGAGTGCCTCGAACCGATCCAGCGTTTCCTGCTCGCGCCCGGCGGCCGGGAAGGGGATGGTGTCGACCTCGAACAGCAAGGGCTCGTAGGCGGCGTTGAACACGCCACGGGCGCCGACGCTCATCGCCCCGATCGTGTCACCATGATAGCTGTGCTCCATGACGACGATGCGCGAACGCGGCGCGCCGATGTTGCGGAAATAGCCGAGCGCCATCTTCAGCGCGACTTCGATTGAGGTCGAGCCACTGTCGGAATAGAACACCCGGTCAAGGCCGGCGGGTGCGAGGCCGACAAGCGCCTCGGCCAGGCGCTCGGCCGGCTCGTGGGTGAAGCCTGCGAAGATGATCTGGTCGAGGCTCGACGCGGTCGTCTCGATGGCCTTCATGATGCGGGGGTGGCGGTGGCCATGAGTGACGACCCACCAGGAAGAAATCGCATCCAGGATGCGGGAGCCGTCGGCCTTGTGGAGATAGGCGCCTTCAGTCAGCACGATTTCAGGGATCGAGGGCTCTAGCGCGTGCTGCGTGAACGGATGCCAGACTCGAGACTGCGCCATCAGTCGCCTCCGGCAATCATGGCCAGGTCGAAGCCGGAAATCATTGCATCTCTCAACGTTTCACCCGTCAGCGGACCGAGGTGCGGCAGCCTGCCGAGCTGCGGCACGCCGCCGAATTCCACGATTGTCCTTTGCGTATCGGCCACCTCTTCGCCCATGAAGGCAATGCCGATGAGCGGGATGGAGCGGGCTCTCAGGGCCTCGATCGACAACAGCGTATGATTGATGGTGCCGAGCGCGGTGCGGGCGCACAGTATGACCGGCAGCCGCCATTGTTCGAATATGTCAATGAACC
>NZ_RZSW01000826.1:0-1956 GCF_003997375.1 Mesorhizobium sp. M5C.F.Ca.IN.020.29.1.1
GCTGATGGACGGCGTCTACCGCTGGCAGCGCCACATCTACGACTTGACCCGCAAATATTACCTGCTCGGCCGCGACCGGCTGATCGCAGGGCTTGATGTGCCCACAGGCGGCACCGTGCTCGAACTCGGCTGCGGCACTGGCCGCAACATCGTCCTCGCCGCCCGCCGCTATCCCGACGCCCGCTTCTTCGGTCTCGATATTTCGGCCGAAATGCTGGAAACGGCCACTGCTGCCATTGCCCGCGAAGGCCTGTCCGGCCGCGTCAAGCTGGCGCGCGGCGACGCCACCGATTTCGACGCGAAAGCGCTGTTCTCTATCGAAAGTTTCGACCGCATTTTTGTCTCGTATTCGCTGTCGATGATCCCAGGTTGGCAGAAGACGGTTTGCGCGGCTCTTGCAGCCCTGTCACCTGGCGGCTCGCTGCACGTCGTCGATTTCGGCCAACAGGAGGCCCTGCCCCGCTGGTTTGGCACATTGCTGCGCGGCTGGCTGAGAAAATTCCATGTCGAGCCTCGTGAGGCCCTGCGCGCGGTTATGGCATCGGAATCCGAGCGGATAGGTGCAAGCTTTCGATTCAGAACACTGTACCGCGGCTATGCCTGGCTCGCAGTAATCGGACCGCGCAAATAGCAGCTAATGCAGCGCCTTCACCAGCGCTGCCACCATGATCTGCGGCCGATAGCCGAACGTGGCCGGCGTCAGGCCGAGCCGCACCACCACCATCTGCTCCGAGGGAATGATGGCGACCGTCTGTCCGTCATGGCCTTCCATCCAGTAGGTATCCCTTGGCAGGCCCGCAGCGATGCCGGCGCCTGGGCTCTGCTCGTCGCCCGGCCCCTCGATCCACAGCTGGCCCCTGCCGTAGACTTTCGAGGCCGGTGCGGCTTCCCGCATCCAGGCGACGAAGCCGCCAGGCAGGATCTGCTGGCCGTTCCATACACCATCCTGCAGCAGGAACTGGCCGAAGCGCGCCCAGTCGCGCGCGGTGGCGTAGAGATAAGACGAGCCGACGAAAGTGCCGTACTCGTCGGCCTCCAGCACCGCGCTCTGCATGCCCAGCGGGTCGAACAGCGCAACCCTCGGCCACGCCAGCGCCTTGTTCTTGTCGCCGATCGCATCCTGCCAGAGCCGCGACAGCATCACTGCCGTGCCGCTCGAATAGGAAAACATTTTGCCTACCTCGCCGGTCAGCGACTTGGATCCGGCAAAGCCCGCCATATCAGGCTCGAGGTAGAGCATCCGCGTCACGTCGGTGACGTCGCCATAATCCTCGTTGAACTCCAGCCCGCTCGACATCGCCATCATGTCGGCGAGACTGATGGCGGCGCGGCCGTCCGCTTTCCAGGGTCCGAACAGACCCTGGTTCGTCATCACAATCTTACCATCCTTCATCACGGTGCCGACGATCGCGGCATTTACCGTCTTTGTCATCGACCAGCCAAGCAGCGGCGTCTTTTCGGCAAAGCCGTCGCCATAACGCTCGGCGATGATGCGGCCGTTCTTGACTACTACCACAGCCCGCATACCGGCGCCGGTCATTGCAGGGTCGTCGAGGATTTTCGCGATTTCGGGGTTCTGCGAGGCGTCGACCCTGTCGCCCTCCGGCCAGAGTGCATCGAGCGGCGGCGCCGGTGTCAGCGCCGGCCCGGCGACTGCTTTGGCCGTGGCGATGTCGCCATCCGGAACCGAAGCACAGCCGAGCCCGTCACGAACGACTGCGACGCTTTTGCCGAACACGCCGAACAGCCCGGCCGAGACGGTGCCCTGCTCCTTGTCGACGGAGACCCTCATCAGCCGCAGCAGCGGATGGCCCGGCGCCTGCACGTCGACGGCGAGCACCTGGTCGGCATCGCGTCCGGCGATAAAGACATTCGAGCAGACGATCTTGGCCGTATAACCCGAGCCGACGCGGATCAGTTCCGGCGGCGCGATGTAAAGCCAGGCGGCGAGTGCTG
>NZ_RZSW01000827.1:0-1955 GCF_003997375.1 Mesorhizobium sp. M5C.F.Ca.IN.020.29.1.1
GCTCGACAGCGGTGCGCCGGATGGCCTGATTGACCCCGCGTTGGAAGGAGGCCTTGTTGTCGAGAAACGGCGTGCGGTCCCAGTCCATGCCGAAGAACCCGAGCTTGTAGAGTATCATCGACGAGATCCAGGCGTTCTCGTTGACGTTGAAATCGATGAGATCGGCCGCGACCTGGACAATGGCCGAGTTGGTGCAGGTCTTGACCTCTCCCTCGACACCGGCGGTTTCCCCGGTGGCGGAAGGAGCGGGCTGCGCCGGGGCGGTTCCGGCCGGCTGCGTGAAATTATATGCCTCCGCATACGCGGGATTGAAATTGCTCCAGACCTGCGTGTTCCAGATGAAGTAGCCGTAGAGGCCGATCAGCATGAGCAGAGCGAGGCCGAGCACCGC
The DNA here is from genome assembly GCF_003997375.1 of Mesorhizobium sp. M5C.F.Ca.IN.020.29.1.1. Lineage (NCBI taxonomy): Bacteria > Pseudomonadati > Pseudomonadota > Alphaproteobacteria > Hyphomicrobiales > Phyllobacteriaceae > Mesorhizobium > Mesorhizobium sp. M5C.F.Ca.IN.020.29.1.1. The sequence continues at coordinate 392 of NZ_RZSW01000827.1, forward strand.
CTTCAGGATCCAGCCGCGCTGCGTATACCAGTGCCCGGCCCACATGAACGGCCACAGGATCACGCCGACGGCGAAGCCGATGCCGCGGCCGATCCACTGGAAAATCCGTGTGAAGAAATTCACGATCGGATCAAGCATGGCGATGTCACCCCCCTCGTCAGTCAGCCGGTCATTCAATCGGTAAGGCCGTAGAGGCGTGTGCGAAACGCCACCTTTTCTTTCAGATATGTGGTTTTCAGAACGTCCACAACATGTGATCTCCAGGCGTCGCTGAAGCCGTCATAGTCCCTGTAGAATCCCGGTTTGTTGAAGACGTAGCGAGAGACGAAGTCCTGCGGCACGAAATCCGAGATCAGCTGGTTGGTCAGCCAGGCGTCGGGATGGCCGGGCTTGGCCCGGATCACCAGGAAGCGCTGGTGCGGGAACACGTCTTCGATTTTTAGATAGCCAAGGTGAGCGATCTCGCGCTTGGCGGCGTTGAGGAAGGGAAAATTGCCGTCCCTGGTGATCAGGTCGGCATGGCCGTGGATCCAGGTCTGCAGCCAGACCTTGTCGACATCGGTCAGATTACGGTCGGGCTCGGCGTCGCGGATCAGCGCGCGCACCACCATTTCGGCGCGATGTTCGAGATAGCCTGATGTTTCGATCCATGAGGCACGCGGCAGTTCGATGCGGCCGGTCGCGGCGAGGAACTTGAACACCCGGTCGGCATCATTGATCGAGAGGTAGCTCACTTGCCACGGTCGCGAGCGACGGAAGCCTGGGGCTGCCGGGTCGCTGATCACCGTCGTCATGTCCGGGTCGATGAACACATAGAGCCCGCCGAAATGGCTGGTCCAATAGGCGCTGTGACGAAAGATCACCTGATCCGGCACCAGCGCGTTCTCACGGATGTCGCCGCAGATCTTGGCCAGCTCCACCATGCGGGTGAGCATGGCGTTGTCGCGCCAGGCGTCCGGCTCCTGCTTCAGCTGGTCGACGAGCTTGCCGAGTTCGGCGGCCTTGCCGAGCACGTCTTCCGCCGACAGCACCTTGAACTCGACCTGGTTGATCGACAGCAGATCCTCGATGTCGTCGACCTTGGGGACCGAATCCTCGATCTCGCCGTAGATGACATCCTTGATGGTCAGCGCGTCGATGGCGCGCTGGTTCGTCGACATGAACTCGAACATCAGTTGCGAGGTATTGGAAAAGGCGGTGTGGACCACCGGCAGGTCGATCTGCGACGGCGTCAGGATGATAAAACGGCGGTTGATCTCGTTGGGATCTAGGTAGTGGTAGTCGCCGCATTCCTCGGCCACCTGCGGCGAGAAGCCGGTGCGGTCGATCTCGAAACTCTTCAGCTTCGTCGGCTTCAGGCCGAAGGCGACCAAAGCCTTGTTGTAGCGCTGGATGAGATGCGGCTCGTCGATGGTCAGCAGCCGGCCATAGATCAGCTCGTTCTCGCGCAGCAGATCGGATTTCCTGGCGGGGCTCATCTATCCCTTCTCCCCTTGTGGGAGAAGGTGGCCGAGCGAAGCTCGGCCGGATGAGGGGTGTTCCAGCTTGACGAATACCCCTCATC
>NZ_RZSW01000828.1:0-1950 GCF_003997375.1 Mesorhizobium sp. M5C.F.Ca.IN.020.29.1.1
GGCGAGCCGGGCGCGCTCGGCAGCATTGGCGGTCTTGTTCACGGTGGTCTCGCCGGCGGCGATTTTTTCGCGCTTTAGCTTGAGCTCGATCTGGCGGGTTTCCGACCAGGCGATCGCCTCCTCGACCGTGAACCATGGCCCGGCCTTGCCGTGGCGCAGATCCTCGCCTTTGTAGCCGAGCTGGCGATGCACCTTCGAGGCGAAGAAGCGCGGCCGGCCGTCGCGCCAGGTGACCAGCGGGATATTGATTTCGACCTTGCCCATGGCGCGCCCTTCGCGTGGCAGTCTGGAACCGGCGAACATGATGAAATCCTTTCGAGTTGTCAAAACGGGCTGTGGACTAGGCAACCATTGCCGGCGGCGGCAGCGGGATAGCCCCGGCATGCGGCCGCCAAAGGTGTAGGCAGAATGGATGATGCGAAATGTGATCGGCCGGCGGCACATGCAGCTGCATGGCGACTTCATCCGGCCGGAAAAAGGCTCGCTTGATGAACTCCATTTCCTGCCAACGCGGGCAACGATTGGCGAGCGACACGCTGACGTGATCCCAACCGTCGCCGTTCGAGGCGATGACGCGCAGCTGGCGGCGGTCGATCGGCGACAACAGAACGAAAGCGCCGCAGATAGCATCGCCGGCAGGATCCACGCCCCAAAGCGTCGCGATGTTCGGCGGCAGCATGACACGGAAGCGGCTAAGGTCATTCAGATTGCGCATGGCTAGTCCTGTTTTGCGAAGAAATGCCGGGCGCCATTCACGGCCGCCCGGCCTAGGTGCTCGCCGCTCTCGTTAAATCGGCGAGGTTGGTGAGCCCGGCGGGTACGCTGGTGGGAGGTTCCAATCCCGCCGGGCGATCCCCTCAAAAAGGGATCTATCGTAGCCGGCGGCGCCCGATGGCGAAGCCGATGCGCAGGCCGGCAAACGCGCCGGTCAAGAAGACGACGCCCAGCAGGGCGGCGAACAGGCCGAGCTCATTCATCGTTGCGCACGTCGAAGCCGCGGCGGCGCCGGCGCGGAGCGTGCAGCGCCTCGACCAGCAAGGCCAGGTGCACGGCCGCGACGGCGGCGATGGCGAGGCCGATCAGCAGCGTGTCGATCATGCCTGCCCCCTGATGCTGCGCAGATAGGGGCGCTCGGCCAGCACGTCGCGCGTGGCGCGCCAGGAGCGGCGGCCGGCGCGCCTGGCCTTGTCTTCCTCGCGCCAGACCGACGCCAGGCGGTTCATCGCCTGCAGCACGCCGAGCGCCTGCGCATTGGCGCGGTCGAAGCGGTGCGCCATGTAGAGGTCGTGCAGCTCGGCGCCCCGCGCCTTGCGCCGGTTGTTGAAGGCGGTTCGACAATCGGTCGAGCAGAATTCGCCCTTGGCCGAACGCTGTTCACCGCACTCGAGGCAAGCGTGTACACGCTTCTTCACAGAGGGACCGCCAGGCGCAACGGCGGCTTGCGGACGTGGTGCCGGGCCTTCGGTGCCGTTAGAGAGCGTCATGCCCGCCTCCTGGAGGGCTTGGCGGCAAGTTCCTGCAACTTGGCGCGGCCGGCGTCGGTTATGACGCGGCGAGCATTCTTGCCCCTGCCTTTGCCCGTCTCGGCAAGGTAGCCATGCGTCCAGACCAGGCGAGAGACGACGACCGGGCCGTGATACTCCCAGCAATTGCCGGGATCGATCCAGCCTGCCACCGTCCAGCACAAGCCGCCGGCGGCATCGGCATCCGACGCGGCCTGCAGCGCTGCAACCATTTTCGGGGTCATCGCGCCGCCTCCGTATCGAGACGGCGTTGCGCGGCGTTGCGCCAGTTGCGCAGCAGGCCGCCCGCGCCGCCAGTGCAGGATGACTGGATGCCGGCAAGCTTAAGGGTGTAGCCGTCGCCACCGGCGTTCCATGTCGCGCCGTGCTCGTTCTGCAGCGTCGCGAGGATCGCCGCGGCGGCTCGCTCCAGTGCCCGGCATTCCTC
>NZ_RZSW01000829.1:0-1945 GCF_003997375.1 Mesorhizobium sp. M5C.F.Ca.IN.020.29.1.1
CCAACGAAGCCCTCGACGCCTGGCGGCAAGGCCGCATTTCCGCTCGGGCGCTGATCTCCTGCGGTTGCACCGCGACCGTCTGGTCATTGGCGTTGGGCGTCGTGCTGATCGACATTGCATCCGTTGCGGGCATGCTCCTAGGTTCGGCTGACTTTTCATTGTGAGACGAATCGGGAGATCGAAATGCCGCTCTACGCGATCGACGCAAAAGCCCCCGTTTTCGAGGACGCGGACAGCAACTGGATCGCGCTCGACGCCACCCTGATCGGCGACGTACAGATCGGCCGCAATGCAGGCTTCTGGTTCGGCGTCGTCATTCGCGGCGACAACGAGCCGATCATCATCGGCGCCGATACCAATGTGCAGGAACACACGGTCATGCACACCGATGCCGGTTTTCCCCTGACCATCGGGCAAGGCTGCACGATTGGCCATCGCGCCTTGCTGCATGGTTGCACGATCGGCGACAACAGCTTGATCGGCATGGGCGCCATCGTGCTGAACGGCGCGAAAATCGGCAAGAACTCGCTGGTCGGCGCCGGCGCCCTGGTCACCGAAGGCAAGGAATTCCCCGACAATTCACTGATCATCGGCTCGCCCGCGCGTTTGGTGCGAGCGCTGGACGATGCCGCGGTCTCAAGGCTGCGCGCTTCGGCTGCGCACTACGTCGCCAACGGCAAACGCTTCAAAGCGGGACTGATGAAGGCCTGAGGCCAGCCTTGCTCAAACCTTCGGCTATGGTTTCACCGGCATCGTCCCCCAACTCAGAATCCATTGGAGCCGTGCCCGGTCATCGCATCGCGCAGCAACGAAGCGCCGGCTTCAAAACCGGCATTGTCAGCGTCCTCGAGGGCTGTCGTATAGTCGTCGATGCGGGTTTCGAGCGATGGGTCGGCGCCCGCCGCCAACAGCAGGCGGATGGTATCGACGCTACGGATGGCGACTGCATAGTGAAGCGGTGTCCAGTCGTTTACGCCCCGCATGTTGGGGTCTGCGCCCCCATCGATCAGGATTCGGACGATTTCCAGTCTGTCAGCCCGGTCGGTAGACAGTGCCGCGATGATTGCCGGAAAACCGCTGTGGTGGTGATAGTTCGGGTCCGAGCCCGCATCCAGTAAGATCGAGATGAAAGCGGCGGGACTCCAATAGATCGCATATTCCAGTGGATGTCCAAGGCCGAGTTCAAAGGGCATCTGCTCGTCAAACCAGTCGGGTGAGCCGCCGAGAGCCACACCGAGGGCCTCGAAATCGCCCGCCTTGAACGCGTCATCGATGGCCTTGAACAGGCGGTGGCGCTCGCATCGATCTTCCGGGATTTCCAACATCGCAGCGATCCGGAGGTTGAACAGCCGCCCATATTGCTCCCATTGGCAGTTGCCTGAAAGCCTCATGCGCGGGTTGCGATTGGAGAGAAGTTCTTGCGGCTGCGTTTGTTAGAATCTCATCCCGCTTCAGTCTCTTAGCTGCCGACAATCCAGCCCGCGCGTTTGGTGCGAGTTCGACTATGCAGCGGTTGCAGGCTGCCGGCAGCCGATCCTTTGCGCAGTGGTACGCCGAACTTACCGCATCGACATCAAGTTCGCGATCAGACCTGCCTTGATGTTGAGAACCGGTCGATGGGCCTCCGGATGACCGATGTCGTTCAGCTGATCGGGCGTGAAGTCGGCTAGCGCCCTGCCTTCTGCAACGGTCCGTCGCCGTCCCCTGAAGGCGGCGATCATTATTGCTACGCTTTTCCTGCTAGATCCAAACAAGTGTCTTTTCGACGCGCTGCGGTCGGCGCGAGTTTCCGTACGAGCCATTTCTAGTCTCCAATTTCGAGATTTGCGGCTGGGAACGTGCCACGCGGGTGTTTTCGGGCTGTTCGGCTGAGCGTGAAAAAAACGGAAATGTTTGATGAGCTGCCGTTAAATCGGTGTTAAATCCAACTACCGAAATGCTATTC
>NZ_RZSW01000082.1:0-16242 GCF_003997375.1 Mesorhizobium sp. M5C.F.Ca.IN.020.29.1.1
GTCCCGATGGTAACGAAATTCTGCTGCGCCATTGCGCTGGCCGAAAACAGCAGCGCGGCCGACAAGGCGGCGATCTGCGCTCCGTGGCGTGCAGTTCGGGCATGTTTCATCTGGTTCTCCCTTGGTACTTTGCGTGCCGTCGCGCCGTCCGGTGTTTTAGTGTCAAGGCACGTCGATGCATGCTACGATTGTTGCGCTTTATCAATCAAGGGAAATGCTTGTTACAATGTATACGCGGGAGATGGGTTTCGACGCGCTTCTGGCGCGCATATTGACCGAACTCCCCGAATTGAGCTCAGAACTGCGCAAGGCGGCGCGATTCCTGGTCGATCATCCTGACGAGGTGGCGCTGGTTTCCATGCGGGTTCTGGCCGCGCGATCAGAGGTGACGCCGACGACCTTCGTGCGATTGGCGCGGCGCCTGGGCTTCGGTGATTGGGCGGCGCTGCGCAAGCCGTTCGAGGACCGGCTGCGCTCCGGCAAGGCTCCTTTCGCAGCAAGGGCCGATGCGCTTGTCAAGCGCGGGTCGGAAGCGATTTTCGCGGAATCGCTGAGAACGACGGTTGCCAATCTGGCGGCGGCCGAAGCGGCCAATGGCAGCGAAGAAATAGCAACGGCTTGCGCGATACTGGAGAAGGCACAGCGCATACGTGTCGCCGGGTTCCGAAGCTGTCGCGCGCCCGCCCACGCGCTCGTCTACCTCTGCCGGATGTTTCGGCGCGACGTCACGCTGCTCGGCGGCGACGGCGGTGCGATGGAGGCGGAACTCGCAGCGCTTGGAAAGAGGGAAGCGGTCGTCGCGATCGGCTTTTCGCCCTATTCGCGTGAACTCGGGCCGGTGATGGAGGCTGCGCAACGACACAGCGTTCCGATTGTCGCGATCGTCGACAGCATGGCTGCTCCGATCGCGCGGCATGCCGACGTTACCTTGCGATTCTCTACCGACAGCCCGTCCTTCTTCCCGTCGGTAGCCGCAGCTATGGCTATCGTGGAAGCGCTGGCTGCAACGATGCTGGCGCGCAGCGGGCCGGCCGCCGCGGCTCGTGTCAGGGAGACGGAACTGGAGTTACAGGCGTTCGGGGCCTATCTGCCGGAATGAGGGGCGCTGGCGCTATGCCACCGCAGCGTCTATCGCGTCGCCGAGTCGTTCGACAATCGCGTCGATTGCTGCGGCGTCTACGATGAATGGCGGCGCAAGCAGCACATGATCGCCGCGCACGCCGTCGATCGTGCCTCCCGCGGGATAGACGAGCAGTCCGCGTGCCATTGCCTCGCGCTTGATCTTCGCATTGAGCTTCAGCTTCGGGTCAAAGGGCGCCTTGGTCGAGCGATCCTCGACCAGTTCCACACCTATGAAAAGGCCGCGCCCGCGAATGTCGCCGATGTGGGCATGGTTGCCGAACCGCTCGCCCAGTCGCTGCGAAAGATGTGCTCCCATCGCCCGAACATTGGCGAGCAGATCGTCGCGAGCGATCACCTCCTGGACGGCAAGAGCCGCCGCGCAGGCCATCGGGTGGCACATATAGGTGTGGCCGTGCTGGAAGAAGCCGGAGCCTTCGGCGAAAGCGTCGAAGATGCGGCGTGAAAGCAGCACCGCACCAATAGGCTGGTAGCCTCCACCGAGGCCTTTGGCTATTGTCATCAGGTCGGGCGCGACACCGTCCTGCTCGCAGGCATGCAGCGTCCCGGTGCGGCCCATGCCGCACATCACCTCGTCGAGGATGAGGAGCACACCGTAGCGGTCACAGATTTCGCGGATGCGCCTGAAATAGCCGGGAACGGCGGGCACCGCCCCTGCTGTCGCGCCGACGACAGGTTCCGCGACGAAGGCCATGACGGTGTCCTGACCGAGTTCGAGAATTTTGTCCTCGAGCGCCTGGGCGGCGCGCAGGCCGTAGGCCTCCTCACTCTCACCGGCCTCCTGGTAGCGGTAGGCATAGCATGGCTCGATGTGGTACGTGTTGATCAGCAACGGGCGGAATTGGGCACGGCGCCACTCATTACCCCCGGCAGCGAGAGCGCCGAGCGTGTTGCCCGTGATAGCTCTGTCGACGGGCAATGACGTTTCGCCGCTCGGGCTTGCCAGTCTCGACGAAAAACTGCCGTGCCATCTTGAGCGCCGCCTCCACCGCTTCGGAGCCGCCGGACACGAAATAGGCGTGGCTAATACCTTGTGGCGCCCCGGAGACGAGCTTGTCGGCCAATGTCTCGGCCCGCTCGTTGGTGAAAAAGCTGGTGTGGGCATAGGCGAGCTTATCGGCCTGTGCGTGGAGCGCGGCCGTCACGTCGGGATGGCTGTGGCCGAGGCAGGACACCGCCGCGCCGCCTGACGCGTCGATATAGGCGCGGCCATCGCGGTCGAAGAGTTCGATACCCTTGCCGCCTATCGCGACGGGCAGGGTCGCATGGATCTGGCGATGCAGGATGTGTGTCATGCTTTCCTCGATTGACGATGGCGCGGTTTGGAGCGACCCTATCATGCAACATATGTTACATAGTGCGCAATACTGAAACAATTGGACTGCACCTATGACCGTCGACAGGGACGTGACCGGCCCCGGACTTATCGCGCCGACGGCAATCGCCGTTGCGCCGAATGGTGGACGGCGTGGCAAGGAAGACCACCCTGCCCTGCCGATCGGCCCCCAGGAACTGGCCCGGACCGCCGCCGCCTGCCTCGAGGCGGGCGCCGCTATGATCCATGCGCATGTCCGCGATCGCGACGGCGGCCATTTGCTCGACGCGCACGCTTATCGCGAGACGACGAAAGCGATACGCGATGCGGTGGGCGAGCGGCTGATCATCCAGATCACCAGCGAAGCGGTCGGCCGATACCAGCCGGCCGAGCAGATGGCGGTGGTGCGCGCTACCCGCCCTGAGGCGGTTTCGCTGGCGCTGCGCGAACTGGTGCCAGACGCTGCCCATGAGACCGCTTTCGCGGAGTTCCTGTGGTGGCTGAAGAGCGAGCGGATCGCCCCTCAGATGATCCTCTACGCGCCCGAAGAGGCTTCGGCCCTAGCCGCCATGCAGCAGCGCGGGCTGGTGCCTTTCGACGACATCCCGGTGCTCTATGTGCTCGGCCGCTACACGCCGGGACAGGTTTCGCGACCGGCCGACCTGCTTCCCTTCCTTGCGCATGACCGTCCGCGCTTCGCGCACTGGATGGTCTGCGCCTTCGGTCGGGAAGAAACCGCTTGCGTTACGGCCGGTGCGCTGCTGGGCGGTCATGCCCGCGTCGGCTTCGAGAACAATTTTACTTTGGCCGACGGTACAACCGCCAAGGACAATGCCGCGCTCGTAACGGCGACCAAAGGCGCGCTGACTGCTTGCGGCGTCAGGACCGCCCAGGCCGACGACCTGCGCGCCGCTTGGTCGATCCAGCGTTAACCCTCGCCCGACGCCTTGAACGGCCCCCTGGGTCGTCACATTTGTCAAAAATCGCTTTGCTACGCTGCAACGGAACTCTTTGGCTGACGTTAAGGTTGCAATGGGCGCTGGGGAGGCCTTTGTGCAGACATACCTCGTCGAACAAATGGAGGGCGATGACGTGGTCGCGGTGCGTATCATCAACGCGCCGAGCCCTTTCAAAGCCGCCGCCATGTCGACAGATCGACATGTTACCCTCCGAACGTGGGAAAAGGATTGGATCCGAGTAACCGACGAGAACCGGGGACATATCTTTGCATACTGCTTTGTCTCCGACGGAGACTCCGACACCATCGGGCGTGGCCCGACAAAAGCACCAGGTAAACCAAGAAAAGCCCAAAAAACTGATCAGAGAGCCGGGTAAGCTCAAACCCTGGATCTTTGCTCCTAGCTGTATCGCGCTAATTTCCTGACGACTTCGCGACCACTGACAGCGGGGCGCCTACTGCCACGCCGATTATCGCCCAAGACCGCGACAGCACGAATAAAGCCAATGGCGGCGGCGCTGGCCGGTTGGCAGGCGCGATCGCCTGTGCGCCGTGAGCCTCCTGTCGACGCGAAGCGTCCGCAGCACGAGATGACGCCAAAGTGAGCAACCGCGGCCGTTTGGTGAAGATCGCCGCATCATCAGAATGATCGATGAAAAGATTTCGGCCGGGGGCGATAAGTGACCTTAATCTTAGCGTGAGCCACTCATGTCTCCGGCATATTTGGGATCAGAAAAGGCACGTCTGGATCTAGGGGCGGATTGTCAGCCAGCGGCCTCCCGCAGGTGGTCAAACGTGCCGGATTACGCACTTGATCAGGGCGGTCCTGTACTGCGCCCTCATCAACGCATGGGCGTCGATTTTGCGAACGTTACCGTCTTCGATCACCTGAGAGACGTCACCAAGCAATATCCCAACAAACTCGCGATCAGCGACGGCACCACTCGTCTGACGTATTCCCAGCTTTTCCAGGCCGTCGAGATGTTGTCCCACCGTATTGCGGCCGTCGTTCCCAACGGGCAGGCGATCGGAATCCTTCAGGCCAACTCTGCCTGGTACCCGGTGGCTATCTTGGCGAGCATGGCGGTTGGGCGGCCTTCCGTGCCACTCAACACGAGAGATCCCTACTCGCGAACCAATGAGATCGTTGTTGCGGCGCGGCTCTCGGCGGTCATAGGCGACGGCAACGTTCGCCCTGTCGGTTTGGCTCAGGATGTCCACTGGATTGATGCGACTACCAGCATCACTCCGCAAGTGCAGCCGATACCCCAGTCCTGTTCCGTCTCGGTCGACGCGCCCGCGATAGTACTCTACACCTCAGGCAGCACTGGCCATCCCAAAGGCGTCGTCAACAGCCAGCGCAGTCTGCTGTGGCGGGTTCAGCAATATGTCGACGCATGCCACATCAATTCGGATGATGTTTTCCTGCCCTTGACCGCGCCCGCCACGATCGCCGGTTGCCGGGAGGTTCTCGCTGCCGTTCTGACCGGCGCCACCTTGCATCTCGCCGAGCTCGAAGCCATCGGCCTGCGGGCGGTCCAACGCCTGGTAGAATCCGAAGGCGTGACGGTGACCTATCTTGTTCCGGCCTTGCTCCGCGCACTCATGGCGGACAAATCTGCTGACACCTTCCGCTCGCTCCGAGTGGCCAGGATCGGAGGAGAGACGGTGTCATGGACCGATATCGCCCTGCTGCGCAAGGTCGTTTCGAGCACTTGCCTCATCCAGATCGGTTACTCGTCAACCGAGACCACAGGGTCGCAATGGTTCTTACCGCAGGACTGGCCGGAGGAAGGCGCCTCGGTTCCGGTTGGCTGGCTGCTTCCAGGAATCGCGTTCGCGATTGTCGACGAAAGTGGCCGCCGCGTTCAGCCGGGCAAGAGCGGAGAGCTCCTGATAAGAAGCCCGTATGTCCTGCTTGGCCATTGGGAGAACGGCGCCGTCGTGCCGGCGGAGTCGGATCCGGATGACCCGGATCTTCGGATCTTCGCGACGGGTGACCTCGTCCAACTTGACAGTCATGGCCTGCTGCGGATCGTCGGACGTAAGGGGCGCCAGATAAAGATCAATGGTCGGCGTATCGAGCCGGCCGAACTCGAACGGGTGTTGCGTAACGCGCCTGACGTGGAGGATGCCGTTGCAATCGTGACGGCGGCAAATGAGCTTGTTGCATTCGCCATTCCCCAGCCATGGGCGGGCCCAGCCTTTTCGGACGAGCTTCGCCAGCTTGTCAGAACGAAGCTGTCGCCGCCGCTGTGTCCCTTGCGGCTCCACACGATCGCCGGGATTCCGCGTCTGCCGGGCGGCAAGGTCGACATGACTACGCTTGCGGAGATCGATCTTTCAGCCAGGAAGATCGCCCCGGCCGCGCAGCCGTCCAATACGAGCGAACTGACCGTCCACCGGATAGTGCAGCATGCCTGGAACAATATCCTCAATACACGTGTCGCCGCAGGCCGCTGGGATGACGCAGGCGGAGATTCGCTGAAGCTGCTGCAATGCGTCATGGAAATCGAAAGCGCCATCGGGCAGGAACTCAGTCTCGAGGGCTTCACGGTCGGTATGAGCGCGGACGAAATGGTCAAGGCGGTCGTGTCGGCACAAGCAGGCGACCAGCGCGCGCGCGCGCAGGCGCAGGACGCGCCAATTCTTTTCCTGTTCCCGGGCTCGGTCGGCTATGGCCCGAGCCTCGCTGCCTTTGCAGCCGCGATGGGCAAGGTCGCCCGAGTAGCCCCCATCAGGTACCCCGCCCTGGCTATGATATTGCGCGGCCAAAACACCGTCGCCAACATGGCCGACGCCGCCGTCGAGCAGATCCGCCGCGCCCAGCCTGCGGGTCACGTACGACTTCTCGGCCATTCACTCGGTGGCGCCGTCGCGTTCGAAGTCGCGGCGCGGCTGCTGGCCGCGGGGCGAACTGTGAAGTTCCTGGGAATCCTCGACACGAGTCTCCTCGGCGAGCGGAGCACCTATTGGGGGATGATTGTCCGCACATATCAGCGAATCCGGACCAACCGGGTGACCGCTGACCGGATGGTCTGCCGCTTCCTTGCAAAAGTCGCTGTCAAAACGGGCTTCGAGGCGCAGCTCGCCCGCATCCTCGATCGCTATGCCCAGGACGAGTTCAACGCGACGAGCTTCAGAACCAAACTGGAACTGCAGGGGCAGTTGCGGGGGCGAGCTTTCTACCAGTGGTTGGCGATACCCAGACCGACCCTGCCGATCACTGCAATCCTCTTCCGCTGCGCTCGGCCCAATATGCCTCTGGCCATAGGGTGGGATGGCGCTTTCGCGCATCTGGATGTGATTCCGGTCGTTGGCAGTCACTTCGATATGGTCACAGAGCCCTATCTCGCGACCAACCGCCCACTCATCGAGAATGCGTTGAAGCAAACCTATTCTGCGGCTGAGCTTCGCAAACGGGAGTACAGACCATCGACTTGATCTCACAATTCAGCATGGCCACGCTGGTGCTCGATGCTCGCGCGGAGGTCGATCGCATCGTTCAGATCCTGCGCGAGCAGGTTTTTGGCACGCTGCGGCGTCGTGGCGTGGTTGTCGGCCTCTCCGGGGGTATCGACAGTTCCGTTGTCGCATCCTTGTGCGCACGCGCGTTCGGGAAAGACAAGGTCTTGGGCATATTCATGCCGGAGCGCCATTCCTCCGGCGATTCGCTAAGGCTTGGCCGCAGCGTCGCAGCCCAGCTTGGCATCGATACGATCCTGGAAGACCTAGCACCAGCACTTGAGGCCGTCGGCGCCTATCGCCGACAGATCGAAGCGATCCAGACGGTCGTTCCCCAGTATGGCGACGGCTGGAAATGCAAGCTCGTGCTCGCGTCGGTTCTCGAGAGCAACGGTCTCAACATCACGCGCCTCACGGTTCAGGATCCCGAGGGCAAGACCGATACGGTGCGTCTGTCGCCGGCAGCCTATCTGCAGATCGTTGCTGCAACCAACTACAAGCAGCGCCTGCGCAAGATGACCGAGTACTACCATGCGGACCGCCTCAACTATGCCGTTGCAGGTACGCCAAACCGCCTGGAGCATGACCAAGGCTTTTTCGTCAAGCAGGGCGACGGAATTGCCGATCTGATGCCAATCGTCCACCTCTACAAGACCCAGGTCTACCAGCTGGCTGAATACCTTGGGGTGGATGAAGAGGTCCGGCGGCGGCCGCCGACCACGGACACTTTCTCCATGGCCCAGAGTCAGGAGGAATTCTATTTCGCGCTGCCTTACCATCTGATGGATCTGTGCCTCTACGGCTTGAACCACGGAATTTCTGTCGACGAGGTCGCGGCAGCTGCCGGCCTCACCGCGGCCCAGGTTCAGAAAGTCTTCAAGGACATCGACAGCAAACGGCGTGCAGCACGCTATCTTCACGCACGGCCTTTGCCGACCACTGCCATGGGCGAGGGCTGACCGGATGTGCGGCATCGCCGGAATCATCTCACTAGGCGCCTACGCGGCGCCTCCTTCGCGGGAGGCACTGATGCGCATGGTGGGCGCACTCGCGCATCGCGGTCCTGACGAGCGCGGCCTCTACCGCGACAAACGCGCGGGATTGGCGCATGCCCGCCTTTCCGTCGTCGATCTCTCCAACGGCCAGCAGCCACTCGCGGATGCGGGCGACACGACTTGGATCGTCTTCAACGGCGAGATATTCAACTACCTCGATCTGCGTGCAAAATTGATCGCCCTCGGCCACCGCTTCCGCACCCATAGCGACACAGAGGTCATCGTCGAGGCCTATCGCGCGTGGGGCGAGGCTGCCTTCGAGCGGATGAATGGGCAATGGGCGGTCGCAATCTGGGACTCGGTGGCGGGTCGTCTCGTGTTATCGCGCGATCGGTTTGGCATCTGCCCCTTGCATCTCTGCGAGCATGGTGGGCGCCTTTACTTTGCTAGCGAAGTGAAAGCCATTTTCGCGGCCGACATGAATATACCCCGTGCCTTCGATCCAGCCGGCATCGATCAGACTTTCACGCTCTGGACAGTCGTCCCGCCGCAAGGCGTATTTCAGGGGATCAGCGAACTCACCCCGGGGCACGTCCGCATTTACGAAAGTGGCACCGTTCGCGAGCGGGCCTTCTGGAAGCCTTGCTATCCCGAAATTTCCGATCCCCGCTGTGGAGAATTCACCGGCTCGCTCGACGACGCGGTGGACGACGTGCGCGGCGCCCTGGAGGCTGCGACGGCGCTCAGGATCGTGCAGGCCGACGTGCCAGTCGGCTGCTATCTGTCGGGCGGGCTTGACAGCTCGCTAGTCGCCGCGCTGGGAAGGCGCTACGCGGGCGAGCGGTTCCAGACCTTCTCCTTGCGTTTCGCCGACGCCGAGTATGACGAGACCCGTTTCCAGCGCCTGGTCGCCGGCGCGACCGGGAGCGAGCACCATGAGGTGGTGGTTTCGCGCAGCGACATCGCCGAGATCTTTCCCGAGGTGATCTACCACACAGAGCGTCCAATCCTGAGGACAGCGCCTGCGCCGCTGTTCCTGCTCTCTAGGCTGGTGCGAAAACACGGCATCAAGGTCGTGCTGACCGGCGAAGGAGCTGACGAAATGTTCGCTGGCTATGACCTGTTCCGCGAAGGCAAAGTTCGCCGCTTTTGGGGACGCCAGCCCGCATCGACAGGACGCTCACGGCTGCTGGAGCGCCTGTATCCCTATCTCAGCCGCTCGCCGGTACATCAGCAAGCAATGGCGCGCCAGTTCTTCGGGCGCGATATCCAGGCCTATGACACGCCCGGCTTTGCGCATGACACACGCTGGCGCACCACCAGCGCCATCAAGCGATTGTTCTCCGCCGACATGCGCGCCGAAACCGAGCGCCGCAATGCCGTGCCCGAGCTGATCGCCCGCCTGCCCGCTGAGTTTTCGCGATGGGGCTCGCTCGCGCAGGACCAGTATATCGAGATCCAGACGCTGATGTCGGGATACCTGCTTTCTTCACAAGGGGACAGGATGCTCATGGCCCACTCCGTCGAGGGGCGCTTCCCGTTCCTGGACGATGAACTCGTGACGCTCGCGAATTCGCTTCCGGCTGCCTACAAGCTGCGCGTACTCGACGAAAAGCACGTGTTGAAGCGGGTAGCGGAACCGATCGTGCCGTCGGAAATCGTGGCCCGCAAGAAGCAGCCGTACCGAGCGCCCAACGCGCTCTGCTTCGTTGCCGACGATGCTCCGGCCTATGTCCGCGAAGCGCTTTCGGAGCCGGCGCTGCGCGAGGCAAACGTTTTCGATCCGAAGTCGGTCACTCGCCTGCTGGACAAGTGTCGAGCCAGGGCGAGCGACGGCGATCTGTCCAACTCCGACAACATGGCGCTGGTCGGCGTGCTGTCGACCCAGCTTCTTCACCAACAGTTTGTCGCAAGCCGCCCCGGTGGGGTCCGCCTGGGCGAGCTCAGCGTCGACGTTGAGTGCGAGCATCGCGAAGAGGTGCTGGCATGATGCATGGCGCCGTACCACTGCTGCATGACTACCTCACCCACGCCGCCAGCCGGGTCCATGAGAAGGTGGCGCTGGTGTGCGGAGGGCAACGTGTCACCTATGGCGAGCTCGAAGCGCGCTCGAACGCCATCGCGCAACATCTGGCCGCGTCTGGGGTTGCACGCGGAGATCGCGTGATGATCTTCGCCGACAACACTGTCGAGACGGTCGTCGGCTTCTGGGCCGTGCTCAAGGCGAACGCCGTGGTGTGCATCGTCAATCCGCTCACCAAGAGCGACAAGCTTGATTACCTGCTCAACGATTGCCGACCGACGGCACTGATCACGGACAGGCACCTGCACTCGATCTTCAGCGGGCCGGCACGCAACTGCCCGTCATTGCGCCGGGTGATCGTCTCCGGGCCGATCATCGAGGCCGAGCTGACAGGATTGCCGCACGCCGTGCGCTGGGACAGCGTGGTCGCCGCCGATGGTAGCGTACCGCCGGCGCGCCGGTGCATCGATATCGATCTCGCTGCCATCATCTACACATCTGGATCGACAGGCGAACCCAAGGGCGTGATGCTGACGCACAGGAACATGACTGCCGCGTGCACGTCGATCGCTTCATACCTGAAGCTGTGCGAAGACGAGGTGATCCTCAACGTTTTGCCTCTCGCCTTCGATTACGGCCTGTACCAGATGATCATGGCGTTTCGCACTGGCGCTCGGCTGGTGCTTGAACGCTCGTTCGCTTTCCCGGCGCAGATCCTCGGGTTGATCAAGGAGGAGAGGGTGACAGGTTTTCCCGGCGTGCCGACCATCTTCGCCGCACTCTCGGATCTCAAGTCGCTGAAACACCATGATTTTTCGAGCATTCGCTACGTCACGAACACTGCGGCTGCCCTGCCGCTCAAGCACATTCTCATGCTGCAGGACCTGTTTCCGGACGCGCGCATCTATTCAATGTATGGCCTCACCGAATGCAAGCGCTGTACCTATCTGCCGCCGGAAGACCTTGAGCGAAAGCCATTGAGCGTCGGCGTCGCCATCCCGAACACGGAAATGTGGATTGTCGACGAACATGACAAGCCGGTCGGTCCTGATGTCGTTGGCCAACTCGTCATCCGCGGGGCGACGGTGATGAAGGGCTATTGGGGTAAGCCGGAAGCCACGGCCAGAAAACTCAAACCCGGCCCGTTGCCGGGCGAGCAGGTCTTGTACACCGGCGACTACTGCCGGATGGACGCGGAAGGCTACCTCTACTTCATCGGTCGCGGCGATGAGATCATAAAATCGCGAGGAGAGAAGATAGCGCCGAAGGAGGTGGAAAACGCGCTGCTGGATGTTCCGGGTGTGCGAGAAGCCGCGGTCATCGGCGTTCCGGACGAGTTGCTCGGACAAGCTGTGAAAGCCTTCGTCGTGATCGAGCAAGGAAGAATCGTCGGCGAAAGGCAGTTGCAGAAAGAATGCCAGAGACGATTGGAAAATTTCATGGTTCCGAAGTCCATCGTGATCGTACCCAGCCTACCGATGACAGACACAGGCAAACTCAAAAAAACGGCCCTGTCATGAGGCGGTTTCTGGATGAAATTGATCAGCATTCATCTTTAGTATCAGTATCGGAGGAGGATTCAATGTTGTCTACCAAGGATAGAGCCGAGACCTGCAAGGACCAGATTCGCGCTTTCCTGGCGTCGAATTTCTATATAGCCGACGCGGATGCTCTGGAGAGCAATACGTCCCTTCTCGACCAAGGCATCGTCGACTCGACAGGGGTACTCGAGGTTATCGGCTTTATCGAGGAGACCTTCGGCATCACCGTGGAAGACAGCGAACTCCTGCCGGAGAACCTCGATTCTATCCAAGGAATTGCGCAATATGTTCTCCGCAAGCAAAACTGATTGCCGACATCTGCCCAGCGTTGTTTTACGCCGCCGACAGCGCCACCGAGCCTGCCGCAGTCGCGGCACGACTCACGCTTGCGACGTGGTATGTCCCACAACCACCCTGCCCTCGCCGGCTTCGTTCGTGACCGTGCGGATGTTCTCGTAAGCCTTGGAACGCTCCAGCAGACTGATGACCTGCCGGTCCTGGCCGAGGCCGACCTCGAAGAGCAGGACGCCTCCGCGCCGCAAGTAACGCGGCGCGTCCTTGATCACCCGCATATGGATGCTCAGGCCGTAGGGGCCGGCCGCAAACGCTTCACGCGGCTCAAGCTCCGTCAGATGCGCGCGGTCACCCTCAAGCCGCTTTTCCGAAATGTAGGGCGGATTGCAGACGATCACGTCCATCGTACCATCAAGCTCCAAGCCCGAGAAAGCACTGAACAAGTCGCCCTGAAGCACGGACACGCGATCCGCCATGCCGTGATGGGCGACGTTGCGGCGCGCGACTTCGACGCATCCATCGGTAAGATCGCTCGCCCAGACACGCGCGGTGGGAGCGAAGTGCGCGATGGCGCACGCCAGATTGCCGGCCCCGCAGCACATATCGACGACGTGTGGCGCCGGCAGGTTCATTTGACTCAGAACATCAAGAGCGGTCGTGCCAAGCAACTCCGTCTCCGGCCGGGGAACGAGCGCACCGGGCGCGATGAGCAACTCCAGCCCCATGAAGTTGGTGCGGCCTTTGCTGTAGGCTTCGGCGACACTGATCTCTTCGCTCATGACAGACCCGCCTTCCTGACATTGCCGATGCCGTTGTCCGACAATTCCGCCCCAATTAAGTGTATCCCAAATTCATTAAATTCTCGATGGGCAAATCGAAAAACACTCGCCGCCTTAAGGTTTGAAGACATGATGCAACAAAAGGTGATCATGAGCACTCTCATCTGTCGCATGATTGGGAATATTGTCTCATCATTGGAAATATCCGGGCTCCCAGCCCGGTTATCCCCAGCCTTGCAAAGCCAATTCCCGAATTCTCGGTCCTGCGTCACGATTTTGCTACATTTTAATCAAAAGGCACATATGTAAGCAAAGCGTAATGTTTCAGTAGCTAACGGAAAGCAGCCGCTTCCCGCAAGGCAAGAGGGTTTACCCATCATTCGACATGACCAACACGTTCGCGCGGCAATTTCGCACGAAAGATCGCAGATCATGAAGTCAACGCAAGGGCGCTCGCCCGATCTACGCTCCGCTATGTTCGGTTCAATGCATGGACTGGTTGGCGTCGGCGTTTTCTCGGCAGTGATAAACGTTCTCGCCCTGACCGGCTCCGTCTATATGCTCCAGATCTACGATCGCGTGCTGCCTTCCCAGAGCATTCCGACTCTCATCGGATTTACGATCGGGATGCTTGGCCTCTACGCTGTCTATGGCCTCCTCGATTTCGTCAGGCTTCGCCTGTTGGTCCGCATCGGCAGCCGCCTGCACAGAGATCTGCAGCAAAAGGCGTTCGCTGCCTCGCTTTCCCTGCCGCTTACTGCTGGGCAGGATGCGAACCGGGTGCAGCCGCTTCGCGATCTGGACCAGTTGCGCGGATTTCTTTCCGGACTGGGACCGACGGTCGTCTTCGACGCTCCTTGGATTCCGTTTTATATGGTGGTCATCTATCTGCTGCACCCTTCGCTTGGTGTGTTGGCAACCGTCGGCGCGGCTGCTGTCGTACTTTTGACGGTAGTCGCGGAAGTCGTTGCCCGCAAACCCGCCGCGCGTGCTTCCGAGACGCTCGTGGCACAGCGGCTTCTTGCCGATTCCGGCCGCCGCAATGCGGAGGTCGTCCAGGCGATGGGCCTTTCCGCTCAACTCGGTCGGCGCTGGAATGAGATCAGCCATCTTTACCTCAAGAACCAGGAACAGCTCTCCGACGTCGTCGGCGCAGCGAGTTCATTGTCGAAGACACTTCGAATGGCCCTGCAGTCCTCGGTACTGGGGCTTGGTGCCTACCTTGTGATCGGCGGCGAGGCTTCGCCCGGCGTGATCATCGCATCGTCCATATTGCTGGGCCGCTCATTGGCGCCGGTCGATGTGGCAATCGCAAACTGGAGAGGATTTCTGGCCACCCGGCGAAGCTATACCGATCTGGCGGCAGCGTTGGATGCTTTCGGTAGCCAGAAAGACCCTATGGAGCTGCCGCGCCCACAGACACAGCTTGCGGTCGAGGAACTGACGGTCGCACCACCAAGTCTGCAGAGACCAACGCTCGTCAATGTAAGCTTTCGCCTGTCGAGGGGCGCGGGGTTGGCGATCGTCGGCCCGAGCGGCTCTGGCAAAACGACGCTCGTGCGTGCTTTGGTCGGGGCATGGAAGCCGCTTCGTGGAACGGTAAGGTTGGACGGCGCCTCGCTCGATCAGTGGAATTCGGAACTGCTCGGAACCCATATTGGCTACCTGCCGCAGGACGTTGAACTGTTCGACGGAACGATCGCAGACAACATTTCAAGGTTCGGCGGCAAGAGTGACGCAAAGGGCGTGCTGGCAGCCGCCAAGGCTGCGGGCGTGGACAAGATGATCATGCGCCTGCCGGAAGGTTTCCAAACGCGCATCGGTGAAGGCGGAGCGGCCCTGTCGGCTGGGCAGAGGCAACTCGTCGGGCTCGCCAGGGCGCTTTATGGCGATCCATTCCTTGTCGTTCTCGACGAACCAAATTCCAATCTGGATGCAGATGGTGATGTTGCCCTGGCTGGGGCAATCCTGGCCGTGCGCGAGCGTGGCGGCATCGCGATTGTTGTTGCGCATCGTCCGTCAGCTCTCGTCAACATCGATCAGGTGCTCGTCTTGTCGAATGGCATGCTCCATTCATTTGGCTCGCGCGAAGACGTTCTGGCAAATGTGGTCCGGCCCTTCCCGCGGCAAAATAGTGTCGTCCCGCTGCAACAAGGTGCAAGCGGCCATGCGTGAGGTCTTGCTCCGTGTCTGATGTGTCCCTGTCATCATATGCTCCGGTTGCTGGCGATAGCCAACCGATTGGAGCGAAGCCAGTGCCGGATGGCCTCCGGACCAATCTGCTCTTGGGGCTGGCAGCATATTATCATTCCGCTGCAGAAAGGTGCAGGCGGGCCTATGTGAGGTATTGTTCTAGCGTGACCGTGTCGTCATATGCCGCGGTCGCTGGCGAAAGCCAATCGTTCGAGACGAAGCCAGAGCCGGATGGCATCCGGGCCAATCTGCTCTTGGGCTTGGCAATCACCTTCCTGTTGATCTTCGGCGGAGGACTCTGGCTGGGCTTGACCAAGATTGCCGGCGCGGTGATTGCCCCTGCCACTGTGGTGGTCGAAAGCAACATAAAGAAAGTCCAGCATCAAACCGGCGGCACTGTCGGCGGCATCTTCGCCAAGGACGGGGATCATGTGCAGGCCGGCGACGTATTGGTCAGGCTGGACAACACATTGACCCGAGCAAACCTGCAGATAATCAGCGAGGATCTCAATCGCGCCACCATTCGTCTGGCCCGGCTGGAAGCCGAGCGACAGGGTCTGCCGGAAATGCAGATTCCGCCCAGCCTTCGGGTCAAGATGGGCGACCCGCAACTGGCGACGCTTATCAGTGGCGAGCGGGCCGTGTTCGAAAGCCGTGCTGCGGCGCTGGCGGGCCAGAAGGCACAATTGCAAAGCCGCTCGAAGCAATTGGAACGTCAGATCGATGGCCTCAAAGCGCAGCAGGCGGCCATGGACGAGTCGCTGAATCTGCTGACGCTGAACCTTGCTGATGTCGAGTCTCTCTACTCCAAGAAGTTGGTCTCTAAAGAAAGGCTGAGCACCATCAGCTTGGAGAAGAGCCGGACTCGCGGCGAGTCAGGACGTCTTGTCGCGGCAATCGCCGAGGTCCAAGCCCGCATCAGTGAGACTGACCTGCAGGTGCTTCAGCTCGACGAGCAAATGCGGAGCGAGGTAACGAGCGAACTTCGCGAAACGGAAGCCAAGCAGACCGAACTCAATGAGCGCAAGGTAGTGGCGGAAGACGAACTCGCCAGGACAGATATCCGCGCCCCACAGTCGGGAACGGTACAAGAATCCGCGGTCCACACCATTGGAGGCGTGATTGCTCCCGGAGAAGTGCTCATGATGATTGTGCCCGATGCCGACAACCTGGTTGTCGATGCGCTCGTTTCTCCAGAGCGTATCGATGACGTGCGTCCAGGACAGCGGGTTTCAATCCGCTTTCCGGCTTTCGACGTAGGGACGACACCTGTTTGCCAAGGCTCGGTCAACCGCATCTCTGCAGATCTGATTAAGGATCAGCAACGTCAGCTTTCATATTTTTCGGCGCGCATCAATGTCGAAAATTCCACGACCTGTCTGACGGGAGCGAAAATACTCAAACCCGGCATGCCCGCCGAAGTTCACATACGCACTGACGAGCGCAATGTATGGTCCTATTTGCTGAAACCCTTTACCGACCAGGTTTCCAGAGCTTTCAGACAGTAACGCAATCGGCAATCGCGACAGAACAAGGTAC